>JAITOZ010000274.1 GCA_031289675.1 Planctomycetaceae bacterium | reverse complement strand
TAATTCCAAATATAACGGTCACTGGGATTACCGAAAGTTCCTTCGGGCAAAACGATTCCCATTCTGCCGCCTTTTTTCAGAAGGGACAAACACCGTTCAATAAACAATACCTGCGGGGCTTCACTCGGCTTGAGTTTCTCTTGCTGCCAACACTGCGTCTTTTTATCTCGTTTCCACTTATAACCGAAAAGATACTGTTTAAGTTTATCTTCTCCTTTGACCAGTATTTTGGCTCCAAACGGGGGATTCGTCAATACAATGTCAAAATTTCCCAAACTGATTTTGTGCCTTGTTTCCGTTTTCCAACTATTGGGCATTTCAAGGCTGTCATCACAAAATATCCCGGTCGTACCATCGCCGACCAGATTCATATATGCTTTGGCAACTTTACTGAGAAAATTATCTTTGTCGATGCCTCGGAAATTTTTCGTTGCAATTTCAATTTTGCGTTTTTCAATTTCTCCGTCTTTCCAATTTAATTCGGAATACTTCCGTTCAATGCCGTTCCAAATAAATCTCAATGTATCTATTAAGAAGCCGCCGCTTCCGCAAGCAGGGTCAATTATTTTATCAGTTTCGGACGGCTGCAAAACATCCACAATCATTTTAACGATATTGCGCGGGGTAAAAAATTGTCCTTGTTCCCCCTTCAATGCCCGTCCGATAAAAATTTCAAACGCATCAGCAATTACATCCCGCTCGCAAGCAATGAGCGAGTAATTTTGCAATTCACCGACAACGAATACAATCGAATCGGCATCCAAAACAAGCATTTCGGATGTATCTATAACTTCGGGTAAATCATTTTTTACATCTTTGAAGAGCAGCAACATTCGTGCCTGAACATCTTTTGAATCCTCTCCTATTCCCGCACGAAAACGGACAATCTCATTAGGTTTTGTATATTTTTCATCATAAATTTTACAGAAAATTAAATTGATGAGTTGTTGTGCCAACGCCTCGTCCCGCGTTGTGCCGGAAGCGTTAGCGGCAAGATGATTACGGATTGCTTTGAAAACGGCTTTGAGGTTGTGTGTCGCTTTTAAGTCCTTGCGTCTGAACTTTCCAATATCCTCAAGACGTTGTCCGGCAACCGGAATGTTAGGAATTTCCTGAAACTGAACTGTTCCTTTATTTTCATATTTTTGCAGAAAGAGCCGCTCTTCGCCGTTAAACCAAACACCAAGCGTTGCTTTGGAAAACCGAAGATAATCTTCTAATTGGCTTCTTCCGTCTTTTCTGTTTTTCTTTTTACACTCAACGATAATAAACACGTTGTCTTCGTTTTTGATGCCGTTAGAAAAAACGGCTATGTCAACTGGATATTCTTTTTTTGTATCTGACGGTCGAATTTTGACCCGATACTGCGGATGTGTTTGGATTTGTTTTTTTGTATAACCGTAATCCTCAACCAGTTGCCGGGCAAAAATCTGGACGGCATCAACTTCCTCCGGTATTGCATTGACAGGCAAACCTGAAATGTAGTCAGTAATTTTATTGTTTGCATTTTTTGCCATATTGCCGCCGCTCAATTATTCTTGACAGATGCTGACCGAAAAACACTATACTGAAGCCTATTGAAAAATAGCCTCGCCGACACGGCAGCAGCCCAACGGGCTGCGGTTTGACAGAGGGCGATAGCCAAATGCCTGACCGGCTACGGTCTAAAATCATCACAGGATTATTGTAAGGCAAAATAACCGGCAATACAAGACGGGAGATAGTTGGTATTTTCCGTGTGCCTGTTCTACCCAATCCTTTCTTTTTCCTCTATAATAAACCGTTTTAGAAGCACAGAAAATCAACCGAAATTCCTATGTCCCGCAGTATCAAGCACATCCGCAACATCGGCATTATCGCCCATATCGATGCGGGAAAGACGACCGTTACCGAACGGATGCTCTACTATTCCAACTTCGTTCACAAAGTCGGCGGAGTCGACCAAGGTACAACCGTAACCGATTACGACCCCGAAGAACAGGAACGCGGCATCACCATTCAAGCCGCCGCCGTAACTTTCGATTGGAAAGAGCATACGTTCAACCTCATCGACACGCCGGGACACGTTGATTTCACCGCCGAAGTCGAAAGAAGTTTAAGAGTGTTAGACGGCGGTGTTGTCGTCTTCTCCGCACGCGAAGGAGTCGAAGCCCAAAGCGAAACCGTTTGGCGGCAGGCAAATAAATATCACGTTCCCCGTATCGCCTTCATCAATAAAATGGACCGCGAAGGTGCTGACTTTTACCGCACGCTCGGTCAAATCAAGAACCGCCTTGGGGCAAAACCCGTCGTCGTTTCCATTCCCGTCGGTGCCGGTCCGCCGCATATTCCCGAAGCATTCAAGGCAGTCATTGACTTAATTACCCGGAAAATGTTAACCTTCTCCGGTGAAAACGGTTCGGAAATTAACGTTACAGAAATTCCCGCCGAATTGGAAGATGAGGCAATCGCTTGGCGAAGTCAACTCCTCGATGACCTCTCCGCTTACAGCGATGAACTCACCGAACTGCTCCTTGCCGAAGAAGAAGTACCCAACGAAATGATTCGCGGCGTTCTTCGTGAAGCAACAATCAATGATATGGCTGTTCCCGTTTTGTGCGGTTCGGCTCTCGACGGCATCGGTGTTCAGCCCGTTATGGATGCTGTCAACTATTATCTGCCTTCACCGGCGGATATTCCCGATGTGCAAGGACAAGACCCGATGCGTCCCGATTGCCCCGAACTTTCCCGAAAGGCAAATTCCGATGAACCGTTCTGCGGTTTGATTTTCAAAATTCAATCCGACAAACACGGCGACTTGCATTACATTCGGGTCTATTCCGGTACGTTAAAACAGAACAGCCGTGCGGTCAATCCCCGCGAGGACAAAAAGGAAAATGTGCCGCAACTTTGGCGTATCCAAGCCGACCGGCGGGAACAGATTCAAGAAGTTTCGGCAGGCGATATTTGCGGTATCATCGGTTTGCGTTTTTCTGTAACAGGCGATACGCTTTGCGATGTGAAGCATCCGATTCTCCTTGAGTCGATTGTGTTTCCCGAAACGGTGGTATCGATGGCGATTGAACCGAACTCGGCGGAAGAGTACAAAAAGTTGAAGCAAGTCCTCGATATGATGAAGCGGCAAGACCCGACGTTTCGTGTCCACGAAAACGAAGAGACGAGCCAAATGCTCATCAGCGGAATGGGCGAATTACATCTCGAAGTCATCAAGCACCGGCTGTTACGGGAATACAAGGTCAATGTTCGTGTACACAATCCCCGTGTCAGTTATCGGGAGTCGATTCAGCGCAGCGTTGAAGTTACCGGCGATTGTAACAGAAATCTTGCCGGTCAAAAACATTGGGCGGAATTAAAACTGCGTTTAGAGCCGAAATCAGAGTTGCAGCCGCAAGAGTGCGGTATCAATCAAACTATCGAAATTGTTTCTGAATATGCGAGTGAACTCTTTGACAAGCAATTCAGGCAATTGGTTTTAGAATCGATTCGTGAAGAGAGTCAGGGCGGCGGTCAGTTAGGTTTTCCGCTTATGAATGTTCGGATTACGCTTTTGGATGCCCAAGTCAGCGAGACGGAATCGACGGAGACGGCGTTCCGCATAGCGGTATCGGATGCGTTTCATCGGGGTTTGCGTGAGGCGGGCATTGTTTTGTTGGAGCCGATCATGAAGTTGGAAATTCAAACGCCGGACGATTATGTCGGCGACATTGTGAGTGATTTGCAGCAGCGGCGAGGTTTGGTAACGCAGACGGAGGTTCGGGGACATTTAACGGTGATAGAGGCGGAGGCACCGTTGGCTAATTTGTTCGGTTACACGTCGGCGATACGCGGTTTGAGTCAAGGCAGAGCGGGCAATTCAATGGAACCGCTGACGTACGGTCCCGCCCCGCCGGAAGTTGTCAAGAGTTTTATGCTGGAGTAATTCTTTAAATAAGGGGCTGGCATAGATAATAGCCTAAAACAGGAGGGTGTAATATGCTTTAGGATATGACAATCAAGGGTTCTCGTCTCTCTTTGAGACAGTCACAAAAGTTGCTCGAGTTTTTTGTTGCCGGCGTAACAGCCCGAACGGCGGCAGAACTCGCCGATTTTCAAATCGGCAAGCCGGTCAAGCGATTTTAAGTTACGGTAATCGTCCGGTGTCAAACCGGAACAGTTCCGAATATCCAAAGCGGTAATTGTTTTTTGTTCAATAATTGACCGAAAGGTTTTTGGCGTAACATTCATCTCAATCAAAGCAAGATTCCGTAACGCCGGCAATCTTGCAATGTCCGAAACATTCGTTAAACGCCGTAACGTAAGCCGCTGCAATTTCGGAAGTGCTGACGACACGGTTTCGAGTTCTTCGCCGTTGATGGGCAAGTCCTGTAAATACAGTTCTTCCAGCGATTTTTGTTTTGAAATTCCTGCGAATGTTTCCGGCAGCGTGTTTCCGCCGGCAAGACGCAAACGCTTCAAATCCGGCAACTTCAGAACCTGCCGCAATACCTCATCACTTGCCGATGTTCTATCTTTGGCAAGGTCAACGCCGACAATCTTACCGGAAGAATCCCGTTCCGCAGAACCGAACGATGATTCGATTGCCGAAACAATTTCTGTTTCCGAAATAACATCTGTAACAGTAATGCCGGAAGAATGCGGCTGGGGAGCGCAGCCGATTGTCAAAATGATTAAAAATGAAATAGTGAAAACGGATTTTGTCATAAAAATTGAAATCGTAATGTGAAAAACGAAACACGCCTGCTGACAAATCGGTAACCGTTCACGGTCTTTTGAAGTCCTGTCCCTGTCGAACAGAATTTTCGTCAAAAAATCGTGTGAACGGTTAACCGCCATTGGGGATATTATACCGAAGCCTATTGAAAAATAGCCTCGCCAACACGTTAGCAGCCCAGCGAGGCTGCGGTTTGACGGAAGGCGATAGCCTATTCAGCAAAAAATGCCTGACCGGCTACGGTCTATACTCCGTTTGCCAGCCGATTCCTTCCCCCCTCCCCTTTTATTATTTACGCTTATTTACGCTTATCTACACCGCCCGGTCGGCGATTGCCTGTTGTTCCTTTGTCGGGGCAATCAATTCCTGTTTCAACGGGTCAAATC
>JAITOZ010000223.1 GCA_031289675.1 Planctomycetaceae bacterium | reverse complement strand
CCGACGAGTCCGATTTTGACGGTGTTATCTTCGGCGGCGTGAACCATCGGAATGGCAGCACCTGCCAAAGCACCGGCGGTAACAATGCCGGTATGTTTGAGAAATCTGCGGCGGTCTTGTTGGGACTGTTTCGTTTGCATTGCTTGCTCCTTGTTAAAGAATTGTTACAGCGAGTATCGCAAACGAGGCGTGTATTGTCAAGAAAAATATTTGATAACTTGGATTTATTTTTGAATGCAAAACACACGAAATAACGAAACATTGCGAAAATGATTCCGTGTTTTTTGTGCCTTTCATAGTGAAAAATAAAATTCTCTATTATTCAAAAGATTTCGCTTGACATTTGTTTGTTGACAGATATACTGCTATTGAGAATAGAGGTGTTGTGCCTCTATGAAAAATTCCCTCGAGAAAGGAGAATGCTATGTTTACGTTCCTGTTAGCGCAGCAAAGTGCTGCAAAATTGACCTCACGTAAGTGTAAGAGAGAGAGAGAGAGAGAACAATCCCGTAGAACCGGATTCACTCTCGTCGAACTTCTTGTCGTCATTGCCATCATCGGCATACTGATTGCCCTCTTGCTTCCAGCAGTACAGGCTGCCCGCGAAGCAGCACGAAGAATGCAATGTTCAAATAACTTGAAACAAGTCGGTCTCGGTGTTCACAATTTTCACGATACTCGCAACGGTTTACCGCCGCTCGGTTTAGGAGCGCGAAGTCGGAACAACGCCAAACGTATCACAATATTCGGATTGATTTTTCCCTACATTGAGCAACAGCCGTTGTATGATTTTTTATGTACTTCGAATTCGTCTATCGGCAGTACGGCAACAATGGGAGCCGGATCTGTAAATTCGAGCACGGCAGAGGTTAAGACATCCGGACATGGCGGAATCCATGCCAACCTCGGTAATAAATGGTTCAATGAAATCAGCGCAGATCAACGCAATGCTTTCGGTTCCATTTCGATTTACAAATGTCCGACCCGGCGCAGCGGTGTTTCAATTCTCACCATAGGGACAACCGCAGACGATGTCACTAATAATCCCAATCGTAACGGACCGCTTGGTGATTATGCCGCAATTCTCTGTAATATTACAGCAGGCTTGACAGCTGACGACACCGTGTGGACCAGCCAGAATCATGATCCGATTACTCATGCCGAAAATACAGTTGGTCCATTTCGTCTTCCCAATATTACCATCAGTTACGATATTCGATCATGGGAACCGCGTGATACCATGTCTTATTGGTCTGACGGAACCAGTAATCAAATCATTATCGGCGAAAAACATATTCCTGCCGGTAAAGTCGGCGACGGATATCCTAATTTCTCCGCCGATATATCCTGGCTGTCTTCGGGAGGCGGTTTTGCCGCCGCGGGACCGGTAAGACCGATCCTCGTTTCCCGAAGCACTGCCGGAGTTGATACTATTGCACCCCTTCGCAGAGCGAATGAATATGACAGTATAACAACCGGTTTCCCTTACTATGATTCCTATAGTGCAGCGAGTTTCGGAAGTTGGCACGCCGGCGTTTGTAATTTCCTGCTCGGCGATGGTTCGGTGCGAGCCTTTGCCGTTACGACCGTTCCCGATATTCTCGGAGCCATTGCCATCGTCAATGACGGTAAAACCATTGCGATGCCGTAGGGAAACAGCGGCGGGCAGCGGGTCATTCGGTCTGCGTCGAAACAGATGATCCGCTGCACATCACTAACCACTTATTACCTGTTACAATGAAACATTACATCACTCTCACACTTTTATTGTGGGTCGTTTCCGGTTGCAGCGGCGGCGGATTGGCTGGCTTATATCCGGTCAAGGGCAAGGTTATTGACGGCGAAGGCAAGCCGCTTGCGGAGGTTGCGGTTATATGTGTTCCGCTCAATCCTTCGCCGGAAACGCGCAGTGCATCGGCACTGACGGCGGCAGACGGGACTTTTTCGCTGCGGACGCTGAAAACAGACGACGGAGCGTTTCCGGGCGAGTATCAGGTTACTGTCTGTAAGTTCATTGATTCGATAACCGGCGAGGAAAAACGCGAATTGCTCAAACTGGGCGTTGAGGAAGTAGAGGTTGAAACGCAAAATGCGCTGCCGCCAAAATATGCCGTTGCCTCGACTTCGGACATAACTTTGGCGGTAAAAAAAGGGCGCAATCCGCTTTGGGAAATCGTGATACCCGAAGGCTTGCATCAAGTTATTTTCTCGCCGAAAAGTACGTTTGCAGGACAAAAACCGAAGTCAAAGTAAAAGCGGACGGAGCAGTACCATAGGAGGCAGAGGTTATTCCCTCTGCCGTTTTATTGAAGTTTCCTCCGGATCTATAACTCCCAGCCCTTTCGCCGCTCTTGGGTAAGGTACCGTTCGGCAGTTTGGAACGGCAACAGAACGAGGCAGACGGTAATGAGTGTACGCATAATGTTTTAGCGGGGTTAGCCGTTTACCAGATTTTTACTTTCACCCCTTTCGGCGGAGAGGCAATGCGAACCGTGTCGCCGGATTGGGTGATAACATACATCCCGTTTTTCAGGGCGTAATCTTTGACTTGTTTTTGTACGACACCTCCGCCGACTGCGGCGATAAACTTACGTTTATCTTTACGGGCATCCGCACATTGCCGGTACTTATTCAGCCGTTCAGTATGCTCTTTGACATCGTCTATGGACAACTTCGTCTTGACTTCAACGAGCAGTGCAAATTCGCCGTTTTCAAGAAACAGGTCAATTTCGCCGGATATTTTTAACGCTTTATTTTCAAATTCAACGCTTCTTCCGCATTGCGTAAATGTGTACTTTAATTTACGGAATTTCCGCACGACACCGCCTTCAACCATCGATTCGACGAGTTGCCCGATTCGGTCGCCGAGTTCAGCAATTTTCTTATCGGTCGCCTTTGATTGTCTTTTGATTTCCGCCCATTCCTTATCGGATTTTTCCAGAGATTCCCTGCGCTGCTGTTCCCATTCTTGTTGCCGCTTTTCCCACTTTTGCTGCTCTTCCCGCTGCCGCTGTTCCCATTTTTCCCTATCTTCGGCTATTTTTTGAAACAGTCCCATTATCTGTTCGTAACTCATCACGGACGAAGGGGTATCTTGCATTGACATCGGATTATCCTCCTAACGCTGCACTTAATTTGCCGTTGGTTATAGCCGAACCAGCGTCATTGTTCAACTCCGGCTCCTATTCCTTCACGCGTTCGATATATTCGCCGGTGCGGGTATCGACCTTGATTTTGTCGCCGGTCTTCACAAAAATCGGCACAGGAATTTCCGCTCCGGTATCCACCTTCGCCGGTTTTGCGATGTTTGTTGCCGTATCGCCCTTCGCTGCCGGTTCGGTGTATTCCACCGTCAACACCACGTGATTGGGCGGCGTAACGCCCATCGGCGTATTGTTGAAAAGCATCATTTTGCATACCATCCCTTCTTTCAGATACTTCCACGCATCATCGACTATATCTTCCGACAGTTCGTATTGTTCATACGACGTGTTGTCCATAAAGGCAAAGCCGTGATTGTCTTTGTAGAGATATTGGGCATCAATTTCCTCAATGTCGGCGGATTCCAGCGAGTCGCCGCTCTTGTACGTCCGGTCAAGCATCGTACCTCTGGTCAGGTTCCGCAATTTGCACTTATACAATGCCTGTCCCTTACCGGGCTTGACGAAGTTACATTCCTGCATAATGTACGGGTCGCCGTCAATTTGAACCTTAAGACCTTTGCGAAAATCGCTGGTATTCACCAATGCCATCGTTGTATCCTTTTTTCGTTGATATTGCGTATGATAACGAGTTGGTATTCTACCCTATACCGCTGTAATGTCAATCAGTAAAACGGGTGTTTACCCTCCACTTTTGCATTATTTTGCAAAAATAAACGGTTGCATTTGTTGCATTTTGCAAAATGGCGGTGTATGATTATGCAGCGGCGGTTATATTACACAGCAATTTTTTCATTGAGGTTTGCTAATGCAGTCGGACCATGCTTATCTTGTACTTGTGCAGAACGGTGAGCAGAAGAATGTTTATTCGGTTACAAGCCAATCCGTAGTCTCTATCGGACGTTCCGCCGATAATGCCGTTTCATTTTTCGATGACCGGAGCAGCCGGTACCACGCCAAAGTTTTCTTTGATGCCGGTCAATGGTATATCCAGGACCTCGGCAGCCGAAACGGAACTTACGTTGACGGGATTTTCATTGATACCAGTGTTTATGCCTTACAACCCGGTCAGCAGATTCAAATCGGACACGCTTTTCTGCAATTCGGATGCGGTGTTCCCGGTGATTCGGACACGGCACCGAGCAGTGTCGGTCAAGAATTGCTTGTCAATCTCGAACATCACTCCGGCGTGTTTGGAATTAGCGGCGACCTCCGCCGCCCCGGTAACGATAACACCGTTAAGACGAAAATTATTGACAAGCGGAGTCAAAGCGTCATCTTCAAACCGCCGGGCGATATAAAAAATGTCCGGCAAATACCGACCCGCTCTGGTTTTGGTCCCATCGAACTTTGCCGGCTTGCGTACAATATCGGCAAAGCAGATGAAATTGACCAAGTTGCGAAAATCGCTATCGAAGGACTGTTGAATGCCACCGGTGCCGATGGTGCCGGTCTATGGCTTTTCCCGTACTCTTTGCAATCCGACCAAAAGGCATCCGATATCCGTCTTGTTGCCAATGCCGCCGTCGGAGATACAAACTACATTGACGTTTCGGGGCATTTGGTCAAAATGATGTTTGAGAAAAAAGAGGCATTGCTTTTCCACGAGGTGCAAACGGAGGACAAGGGAACGCAGCGGCACTCGACGAAGATAAGTACGGCTGCACGCGATAATAATGCCGGCAATAATACAATTATCGCCCCGATTCGATTTCAATCCGGCATTTTAGGGTTGATACA
>JAITOZ010000222.1 GCA_031289675.1 Planctomycetaceae bacterium | reverse complement strand
CAAGCCACGAAAGTGGGGGGCATCCGAAGTCGCCGTGGTAACCATTTGGAACCAAGTGCCGAAGATGAACTCCGTGATTGGGACTAAGTCGTAACAAGGTAGCCGTAGGGGAACCTGCGGCTGGATCACCTCCTTTCTAAGGATACTTAGAAACGCAGAGTAATTTTCACTATTCTGTAATTTAAGTATGGAGACGATCCTTGTTGCCTGCCGTGATCATCACTCTATTGTATAGGACACGCCGTAGAAATACGGCGTGTTTTTGTCTCCAGCCGTTATTCTCGGGGGTATTGTGTTGTATTTCGCACCACATATCGCTTGCTTTTGTGCTGCGGAGTAAAATAATTTCCACCTGAAATAAAAAAACGATTATGACAAGATGATTGTCAGGACTCTATTATAAATTCTAATCTAACATTTTTTTGCAAACAGAGGTCTCTTGCATTTTTATTAAAAACCGTTACACTATAACGTATTGAATTACCCACTCGAAATCCAATGTCCGAACAAGAAGCCAAACAAGAAGAAAAGCCCGTATTGGAATTGACAACCGAAGTTACAACCGTCAGTTCCTGCGAGTGCCGTGTTAAAGTGTCCGTTCCCCGTTCCGAAATAGACCGGTACTACGACAACGAGTTTTCCGAACTGAAAAAAGAGGCATATGTTCCGGGATTCCGAGTTGGGAAAGCCCCGCTCAAACTCGTTGAAAAACGGTTTCGCAAAGATGTCGGTGAACGGGTCAAACAATCGCTCGTCATCGATTCCTTGACGAAAGTCAACGAAAGCGGTGAATTTACGCCCATCAGCGAGCCGGAATTTGATTACGCCTCGCTTGTACTGCCGGACGAAGGGGCTTTTATCTTTGAATTTACTATCGAAGTCCGTCCTGAATTCGATGTGCCGAACTGGAGAGGACTCAAAATCGAAAAACCTGTACAGGAGTTTTCGTCCGCTGATGTGGACGATGCTGTCAAACGGGTTTTGAACAATTACGGTTCACTGGAAACGAAAACAGAACCTGCCGCTGTAGATGACTACATCGTAGCCAAATTGACCTTCAAGGAAGGTGAGACGGTCTTGTCTTCTGCGGAAAACGAAACGATACGCATTAAGCCAGTGCTGTCGTTCCACGATTGCTCCATTGCAGCCTTTGACAAACTGATGACCGGTGCGAGGAGCGGTGATACGGTTAAAACACAGGTTGTGCTGGCAAGCAGCACAATCAAGACAGATTATAACGGTAAAACGGTCGATGCCGTGTTTGAGATTAAAGAAGTGAAAAGCGTCGTTTTGCCGCAACTGACGAACGACTTCCTCGAACGTATCGGCGGCTTTGAAAACGAAGGCGATTTTCGGGATGCAGTCCTCGACTCCCTGAAACGGCAACTAGAACACGAGCAAAACCGCCGGATACGTAAACAGATTACGGAAACGCTGACCATATCGGCAACGTGGGAACTGCCGCCGGGCTTGCTCAAACGGCAGTCGGAGCGGGAACTCCGCCGCATTGTCCTGGAGTTGCAGCGCAGCGGTTACAGTCAAGAGGACATTTTGGCGCAACTGAATCTTATCCGCCAGAACAACGAAGCGTCAACGGCACAATCGTTGAAAGAACACTTCATCTTGGAAAGGATAGCAGAAATCGAAACTGTCGAGGACAAGCCGGAAGATTACGATACGGAGATTGCACTGATTGCCGCCCAAAGTAATCAATCGCCGCGCCGCGTTCGGGCGCAAATCGAAAAGTCCGGTGAAATGGACATTCTGCGTAACCAGATTATCGAACGGAAGGTCATTGACTTAATCAGCAGCAATGCGCAGTTCGTTGAGGTTCCGTTTGTGTATGCCCAACAGGATGAGGAGGCTCTGGACTGGGCGGCGGCAGGTAATCCTGAAGCGATAGCCGAAGTGGATGCCGATGACCTCAAAGCCGTCAATCGGGAAATCGGTGAAAAACGCAAAATTGATCCTAACGTGAAGGTCAAGTAATCATTGGATAACGAGAAAGTCCGCTTATGTTTTTAGCACACGGACGGAGGGCGTAGTTTCCTGCGTGCGTGTGCGCACGAAATTCTGGATGGGACTTTCTACTCCACCAAGGGATTGCTCTGGTCAATCTTGGGAGCTGTCCGTTGAGATTTCTCCTGCATTTTCTCGATTTTAGCAGCCTCTTGTGCTGCTCCCTCCATTGAAAGTTTGAACTGAAACACGTTGTCTTTCGTGTTTTCGACAATTTTCACAGGCTCAATACCCGATGTTGACGGCGAGGCATATTTCATCGGCAATATCGGAACATAATAGGTGCTGCCCGACGCATCGTAGCGGGATTCCCCCTTGGCAAAAGATACATTGTACTCACCGACTTCGGCTCCTTTGCCGACCTTCAAACCGCCGGTTGTCAGACGAAAATGACCTTTCGCATCCGTAACACCGCCCGCTCCGTGTCCTGCGGCTGAATTGACCGGAGAAAATGTGACGGTAATTCCTTCAACGGGTTGCCCGTCCACAAGAACGTCTCCCTTGACCATCACGACCTTGTACGGAGAGTATTCCGAACATCCGGCGATAAACGGCAAAGAAAGAGCGAGAATAAATTTTTGAAATGTATGATGATTCATCGTTTAAGTTGGATAAAAATTGAGTGAAAGGAGACTTTTAACTGCTGCCGGAAACATCGTTTAGCAAAACGGCTAAAAGTCCCTTTGATTATTACGGAGCCGAAACGGGCTGTCCGTCGTTGATAACGCCGAGGTTTGCCCAAAGTCCGTAGTGGAAAACCTCTCCGTCTGCAATATCTGTTGTCCCCGTACCGGCAACATAGACATTAGTCGGCTGAATCTGCGCCCTCGCATCGCCTCCCCAAGTCGAATAGGTGGAAGAGAGACGGTTAAATCCCAGTACCCTCTTTGCCGGTCTGTCAAGGTTTTCTGTGGATACCGAGTCCGTAATGAAATGAACACTGCCGTCAAAGAAGGCGCAATTGACACCAGCAACGTGTTCACTGGATGCTGAAATCAAACCGCAGGTTCCGTTTAATCCGCTGGGACTGTTCGGCGGCAGCATCGTGTTAAATGCCCAGCTGGCAATCCAAGTGCTGAATGCACCGCGTCCTAAAAAGGTTTGCGGCGAAAAACCTTTGTAACCAGCGTGAGTGTGGCTGTTATTGGCCCATATTGTCGTGTCTTGCCCCTGATAGTGGGCTTGGTTCGGATTGATAAAATACCTTCCTCCCTTGAGATTCAGGAGGTTCTGCGGCGCATTGTCGTGTGTTATCGCAACATCGGCAACCATATTTTTTCGGCAATCTCCGCCCCTGCCGCTGCCCCAAGCCGAATCGGTACCAATAAGCCCCTCGCTCCAGCAAATAACGTTGCTCAACCCGTCAGTAATATCGGTGATTGTTCGGGTTTTTGCCGTTCCCAATTCGGGGTAACCGGCACAGTTAATAAAGGCACTGCGGGGACGGTCTTCGGAAATAACACCGGGAATCGTCGCATTATAAATGCTGTTCCAGTCAATAAAGTCTGTGCTTGCCATATCTCCGGCACAGAGACGATAGTTTGTCCACGCCGTCTGCGAGTCACTCCACTCGCTGCTGCCGCCGTCTGACGGACAGAGAAATGCCGACATTTTGATGTGTGTTTCGGAAATGTTTTCAACCTGTCCGGCGGAGGCACCTGTCCCTTGACCAGCGACAGTTAATGCTCTGTCGTGGATAGACTGATACACGGCAACCTGCTCAATAAAGGGTAAATACAGGGCAATGGGGCCGCCGCCGTTGATGTTGTACGCCATCGTTACGGTATCACCCCGGTTCAGGCGGAAGTAGAGAATGTCGTCTTTAAACGTCGTGGGGAACCGATGCTGGACATCCTCGAAGGTGTGGACTGCCAAGCCCAGTTGCTTGAGGTTATTGCTGCATTGCATTCTTCGTGCTGCTTCCCGTGCGGCTTGCACTGCCGGAAGCAAGAGGGCAATCAATATGCCGATGATGGCGATGACGACAAGAAGTTCGACGAGAGTGAACCCTATCCTACGGGATTGTTCTCTCTCTCTCTCTCT
>JAITOZ010000203.1 GCA_031289675.1 Planctomycetaceae bacterium | reverse complement strand
AAAAAACAAAAAACGCTTAGGGAACAAGTCTATTAAACGTTACGAAAAGTTTGAAGATTTTTACAGTGTTTATTGTAGGCATCGTCAAGAACTTTTTCCGATGCCGGACGAAGTACAAGGCAGAACGCGCGCTCCTCGCCGAAAACTTTTACCTGTACAATCAATAAAACCTAATTTTTAATAGACAGCAGTGTAGTAAAAAATTTGGTTGTGTCAGGAATTTATTGATTGAGTCGTAGAAGTCCCTTATTTTCCCGTATGTTAACGTTCATTCCAATAAATTTATAACGCTACCGGAATTTCTTTGCCCGATTATTTCTTTGGCAGCGTTGGCTTCTGAATACAGCCTCCCGTCAAACCGCTTCAAAACTGTGATAGTTTGGCTGCGGCGATGACGATAACCGTTGGCGTGAATCGGCGTATGGTTGATTCCTTAAGGAGATTCGCTAACAGATTTCACTATACATCGAAAGAGAATCGGCAAGAATTGGCGCGTTTGAACTTGATGAAAATTACTTTGGAGCAAAGCGGGTTTTGCCGCATCCAACAAGCAGTCCGATTGTGCCTGCATAACAAATCTATAACAATTCCAATCACATAAGACCCTAGAATATTTTCAACGTAAAAGATGCAAAAGAGTGAACGCCGTGTCAAATCTTTGAGCGTCCACTCACCTCGCGTTCTTATTTCTTGTGCTTCACCGACATTGACCCCAATTCCTGCAAGCAGATTGCGAGAGCATCACGGGCAAGTTCACCGCCGAGAATCGGACTGACTCTCTTCGCCGCAACGCTGTCCGTAACCTCTTTCAATTCGTTGGCAAAAATACCGACCTCGTCTAAATTCGGCAATGCTGCCTTTTCGACCTTGCCGTCTTCCGTCAAAACCGTCAGCCCCGCTCCGTCCAACACCAGCGTTGCCTTTTCAAAATGCACTTCGTATTTTGCCATAAAAGGTCTGCCCTGCTGAAATATACAGCCGCTCGTCGATGTTACAACAATATCAGGGTCGGCAAACTCGTAGTGTGTGGTGAAATACTCCGGCACCGCATTACGGAGTCTGCCGATAGATTCGACTCTCTTGGGCATTCCAAAGAGCAGCCGGATAAAATGAACATCGTGAATGTGCAGGTCAAGGAGCGGACCGCCGATGGTACTCATATCGTAGAAATTCTTGAGCCAAACAGGGTCACTGATGACGCGGTCAAAATGTCCTCCGAGCAGTTTTCCATACTTGTCCGTTTGTTTCGCCTCATAGACGAAAGCATACGCAGGAAAAAACGGCAGAACGTGTCCAACGAGAAGCAAGCTTCCGCTTTCTTTTGCAGCCGCCATCATTTTTTCGGCATCTTGCAGCGTCAGTGTCATCGGTTTTTCGGACAGAACGTCCTTGCCGGCTTTTAATGCCCGGACAGCAGTACCGGCGTGCTGATTCGGCGGCAGACAAATGTCCACCATATCGACCTCCGCATCGGCAAGCAACTCTTCGGCATCAGCATAAGTTTTGATGCCGGTCAGGTCAGTCTCCGTTCCCTGCGGACCGAAATTGCCCTTTATTTTTGTCCAATCGCCTTTCCTGCGTTCAGGCAGCGTTTCGCAGATTGCCGTAACTTTTACACCGCCGAGCCTTTGGTAGGAAAGGTAGTGCATCATTCCCATAAAACCGAGACCGTGAATACCAATGCGTAACATAGTAAAATTATTTTGGAATAACAGATTGAAGGAAAGGTTCTTGCGGCAATTGCGAACGGCGAGAAAATGCAGGAACAAAAACCTGCCGCCCGTAACTTACCGCCCCCCATTACTGACCAACCGTAGGAGGCATCGCCGGTGTTGTTGCCGGCATTCCCGCCGGTACCGCGGGCATTCCGCCAGCTGGCATTGCCGGTAAACCGCCGGGACCAACCGCACCCGCCGGCTGCCCCGGTAACATTCCCGCTGCATCGCCGCCCGGCATCCCCGCAGGATTCATCATTTGTCCCGGTTGAGTCGCCTGTCCCGTCATTGGGTCAATCATCCCGCCCGATTGTCCCGCTCCCTGCGCCTGCCGCTGCGCCATCAGTTGCTGCGCTTCCGCCGGGTCCCAGTTACGAATATCATCGTCTGTGTTATCGGCTTTATCAGGACCAGCCGACCAAAGTGCCGGTCGCTGCGTACCCGTTTGATTCACTCCGTTAAATGCCAGACTGTTGTCATAACGATACGGCGTTCCCCAGGGGTCAAGCAAGTCTTTTTCGCTGTCAACGTAGGGTGCCGAACGCTTCCGCAACTGGGTATAAAGCGACGGATTCGATACCGGCATATTCCACATTCCTGCACCGGTCGAACTGCCCATCGGATTATTACCCATCGGAGAACCGCCCATCATTACGTTCGGGTCGCTGCCCATCGCTGCCGGCTGTTGTCCGTTGAGCATTTCAGAACCAACGGCAACGGCATTACCGCCCATCCCGCCGGTCGGGTCTGTTAGTGTTCCCATTCCGGGAATACCTGTCGGAGACGTTGCCGATACGCCGGTGTTATCAGGAATGTATATCAGCGAATAGAGACCTTGTTCGGTCGTCGGATAGCCCCGATTTTCTATGTTGTACTGTTCGAGAAAACCGCCGAGTTGCTTGATTTTGATGTCTGCCTCTTTGATTTGCGATTGTTTTTGCCGATTGAATAAACCAGGCAGCAGCAGGGCAAAGAGAGCGGCGATGATTGCCATCACGATTAAAATTTCAATCAGGGTAAAACCGGTGCGGACGGTATGGGGAAGCGGACGGTATGGGGAAGCGGATTGTTTCATTGGCGGGGGGATTTGTAAAAGTGCTGACGGAGCGGATTATAACAAAAATGAAGATGCTTTGCAATGACAATTATGAACGGACAGAACGCAGGCTTAACCCCCGCTTTTTTCCTTTTCCGCACCCTTAATAGTAATACGTCTCCAAACTCTTACCCTTATTCCCTTAATTTATAAATAAGGGGAATAAGGGAAAACAATGAAGGGGTAACCTGTGCTACTAAGGGTACCGGAGAAAATAAGAGTTTCGGACAAAGGAAAATGATAATAGCGAAGGTGTGAAGAAAACGGAGAGGAGGAGACGATTAAAAAAATCAAAAAACGGCTTTGCAGGTGACCTGCCCCGGCAAGCGGATTGCAGCGTCCGCTTTTAGCGGCGGTGAGGTGATTCCGTCCGTATCATCTTCTCTATGAATGCCGTCTCGTCCGCCGTCAATGTGTACTTCGCATACAATTCCGCATCCGTCCAACTCCTGTCGAAATCCTGCAAAGGGACAAAGGAATACTCTTTTCTCGTTGCGTGTTGAGTAATTTTACGCAAACCGACCAAAAACCGCACAAACTTTGTTTGCAAATATCCCGCAAGATTTTCGGCTTTCGTTTTTGAATCGAAATGTCCCATTACAATGTAAGTGAACGTACAGCACGTTTGCCTGTCCGTTATGACGGGTTTGAACGGCAAATCAAATCCGCCGTTACCAACGGCTTCCGGCAGAAGCACCTTATATTTGTTAATCAATTCCAAACCGCCCTGAATTTGCTCTTTTTTAACATAGCCGGTAAATTTGTTCCCGTAAATTGTTACGGAACCGTCAAATTTCTTTGCTCCGTAACGGGTAAAATTAGAGGGAAAGCCGAAAATGCCTAACGGTTGGATGATTGCCGTCAAACTTTCTTCCCCTTTCTCTTTAATCTTTTGCAAAATAGGCAGGGCTTCATTATAGCGGATGAAGGTATCGCATCCCTCTTCAAGCAGCGGTCTTTCAGACACGCTCACTGTTCCGTCTTCTGAATGAGAATAAACGTTACATAATCCCGGATTGTCTCTGTCCCAAAGAAAATAACACACGCCGCCCTTGATTTTTACGGTTGGAAACACACCGTCAGCCCGAATATAATCGTGTAAAATCCGAAGCCGGTTATCGTTTAACATTTCTTTGCGGAATGAGTTTAGTCCCATTCCGCCGGAATACCAGCGGGCAGGGATGACTAGTGAAAGATACTTCGGATTGAATTTCTTTGCTTGTTGAACAAACTTATGATACAGCGGCACTGCTTGCTGCCGGTTATTGGAGGTATTGCCTTTTTTCGTCAATTCCTGATAGGGCGGGTTTCCGATGACGATGTCGAATTGCATATTTTCTTTTGTGTTAAACTTTTTCGTTAAATCGTTTGCAAAATTGTACTCTTTATCGTCAAACTTGTCAGTGAGACCGGCGATAGTAACGGCATTGACCTTTGCAGCGGAAAAACCGGCAAGCGTGCGCTTCGTAATGGACGCTGCCATCGGTGTTTTGCAGACAACAAAAATGTTTGCCGCTAAAACAGCGTTCCAGCGTTCCTGAAAGACCTGCCGCTCCTGCGCTGCCGAAACCTTCTGCCGCCGCAACGCCGCATAGTAAAGATTGTACGCCGCCAACAGCGGATACAAACCCGACTTGCTGTTGATTTCGAGAATTTTCGTGTTTTTGTTCCACACATCGGCAATCGTAATAGGGCAACTCTGAACGGGCAAACCGGTTTCGTCTTTTTCGTTAAAATTGCTTCCGCCGAGCGTGTCCGACAGATGATTGTTCACGACCCGCCAGGGCGTTAAGACCGTTTCCTTATCGGGATTCTTGAACGCTGCGAAAATCTCCGCTATCATTTCAATCCGCTCAAAGGGCAGCAAGGTATCCGCCGCTTCGGCTTTTCGGCGAATGTTCCGTCCAGCCCCGATAAATACTTCTTCATCGTAATACTTGCTAAACTTGCGGAACATTTCTTTTGTTACGCCTTTGGGCATAAACTCTTCCCACGAGGCATCGTCAATCATTTCGACAAAGTTTTTGACGGTGATTTCATCAGCGGGCGAATCCAATCCGAAAAGGAGCATCGGAATACGGATAGAAATACCCCGCAAGATACTGATAGCAGTGCGGCGTTGTTCAAACGCCTCATTCTTTTTTTTCAGGATTTCCTCTTCTTCCGCTGTACGTTCTTTCTTCGGTTTCTTTTCCGCCTGCCGCGCCTTCTCAAACTCTTCTTTGTCAAAGCCGAGAGCATTAATTGTCAGTTGATTAATCTTTTCCGTTTGCTGTGTTCTGCCGACAATTTTTTGCAGATTTTCAAACTCCTGCAACTCGATACCGTCCAGTTTGAGCAGTTTGTCGTTATACACGTTCGGGTCATCGAAACCGTTTTTAGTAACCCGCTGGATTGCTGCTTTTTTCAGTTGCAGCAGCATTCCTTCGAGGTTAAAGCGTTTCATTTTTCCGTCTGTAACGGCAATTACCGGACAGAAATTGAGGAACGCCCTCACTGCTTCTTTTTGTTCTTCGCTGTTTGTTTCTCCGGCACCGGTATTGAGAGCGGCGGCTTGGGCAGCAATTTGCAGCGTTCTGTCGGGGGCGAAATCGAACACGTAACATTGCGTTTTAATTTGACCGTTGACGGAGTACGGCGTTTGACAGCGGAAAACCGTTTGCAGATATTGCGTTGCGGACTTTCCGTTGGCGAGATAGAATACTGCCGTCCATTCGGGAACGTTCACGCCGAGCGTCAACTTTCCGCAGGTCAGCGTTATCGAGTAATCGTTGTTTTTGATTATTTCCCGGACGGTATGCAGAGCGTCCCGTTCAATTTCTTCGTTACCGGCAACGTTGGCAATACCGAATTGCGAAAAGACGCTGTGGTGCCGCAGGAGTTCGGCGAGTGCCTTTGCCTCTTTTACGCCCGGCAGCATCCAAAGCGTATGTTTGATGTAACTGCGGTACTCCTGCGTTGAATAAGGAAACAGAGATTCCGATTTTTGCGTGAGCAGGCCGAGAAATTTTTTGACGTATTTTTCGTGAACGAATGTGTCATTTTCATCAACCCGAAAAAATTCTTTGAAGTTGAACGCTTTATCTTCAATGTCTTCGGCAAAATCGCTATGCTGAATGTGTTTGTTCAGTTCGTAGTTAAATATCGTCAGTTGCGGCAGTTCGGCGTAGGGGTTCGGTTCGCCGGTGTGTTCGGTGTCCCAATCCGTTTTCGCTTTCTGTTCGTCAACGTAAGTCCACGAATAGGTGTCGTCTTCGTCCCAGTCATCGTTTTCAAGGAGGTTGAACGGTGTGCCGGAAAGCGACAGCGTGTATTTACGGGAGAGCAGATTGTCGTAATAATGCCATTTGTCCGTTTGCGTTCCTTCGTGCGCTTCGTCAATGATGAGAAAGTCCCAATCGGTCAGAAGAATGTCTTCGTTTTTGATATGCTGTTCCGAACCGCGGAGGTCTTGAATAGAGGCAAAGTAGATAAACGGTTTATCCTGCCGCAGCAAATGCTCAATCGTTTCGCCTTTTGTTTTTGAGCCGAATACGGCAGCACAGTTGCCGGCTCTCTGACAGTTGTTGTCTCTCCGGCTGCCGCCGCTCTGAAATATTTTCTGAAAGTCCTCGAACCACGAGTCCTGAACGGCGGGGCGGTGCGTGATGACCAGCGTTTTGGCAAATCCCATTTCTTTTGCAGTCTGCATTGCGGCGGTTGTCTTGCCGAACCGCATTTTACAATTCCAGAGAAAACGAATTTGCTTTTTGTTTTTCTGCTGTCTGAAACGTTTGACGGTCTTACTGACAGCGGCACGCTGCGAATCTCGAAAAGGAAATGCTTCAAAAGAATCGGCAAGAGAGCCGGCAACTGTGTTGCCGGTTACAGTGCCGCCGGTTATCGCGCTGCGTCCTTCTTTGACCGCGTTGATTGCCTGTTTTGCCGTTTCGAGAGAGATGTCAAACCATTCTCTTACGCCCCGGCGGGTTGCTTTGCGTTCATAACCGCTGCGCATTAACACGTTGTGAACATCGCTGTCCGTGAACGTTCGTTTGCTGTCCGCCGCCGCAATTTCGCAAAGGAGCAGTTCATAGACGACATCGGCGGTTTTCGTTTGCTCATCAATCCGTTTTCGGCAAATGTCATTTAACCGGCTTTCGCAAAAACCGGTTAAATGAAAATCGGCAGGAAGCGTTACCTGACCGATTTTCAAGCGTCCCCGATGGTTTTCATCGGGGATTGCATAAACGTAAACGGCGTTATAGGCAAACGTGTTTTCAAAGGCGTGTGTCATTTCTCTGCCGTCGGCTTCAATTTTTCCATCGTGTGGTTAATATTCTCTTGGCGGGAGAACAAATCGGGATTTTCCGTTGGAAATAACAACGGATTGACCGGCGGTTTCGGACTGGGTTTGATTTTTGCTGCCTTTAACCGGCGGTATTTTAATTCCTCGATACATTTTCCGATGCCGGCGGGCTTGATGCCGGTGCGGCTTTTTCGGGCAGTACGCTTAATTTCGTACAAGGTGTGTTTAGTTATATCAAACGTCCGTTTTTCATAATTCGGCACATATTCAAAAATCGGAACGGCTCTTTTACTCTTGGTCAGAAAATCGCCCCTGATAATGTTTGTTTCCAACAGAGCGTCAACGGCGGATTCGTAGTCCGCACCGGGACGGCTGACGGCATTGAGCATTATTTCTTTTAACCGCTGCCGTGCCTCTTTGACGTTGTCCGCCAAAATATCGACGGCGTAAATGTTCGACAGGGCAACGAGGAGCAGAAAGTTTTTATTACCGTTTTTTGCCGGTGTTTGAGCGATTTTATCAATTCTCCGCTGTAAGATTTCGACCAAAAAATTTCCGTTTCCGGCGGCGGGTTCGAGAACGCTTTTTTCAATGTCCGCAATGTCTTCACCAACGAGGTCGCACATCGCTTTCACTTCACGTCCGGCAGTAAAAACTTCGCCGTGATTCCGAACACGCTCCCTGGATTTAATGTTTTGAACGGACATTAACGTGAAATTTTTTATACTGAATCCGTTTTGAATTTATTTCGCAAAAAAAATGCTCTCTTTATTTCTCTTTGTTTAACAATTTTTTTACGGCATCCGTAAACGAGGCCGAGGCGAATAATGTTTTGACTGATTCGAGGAACGACGGGTCGGACAGTTCTTTTTCAATGTCAATGCTGCCTTGCCCGCCTCTATCGGACCCGTCCGTAAAGGGGTCGGCATCGGGGTCGCAACCGGTGTCAGGGAAACGCAGCACACTCAATCCGCCCTGTTCGGTAAGTTACTCGGCGGCAATGCCGTTGACGGATTGTCCTGAAAGAAGCAGTACGGTAAATAATAAAAGTACGAAAGAGTCGTTCGTTTTCATCTGACATTATTCCCTTCGGCAATGATGCTCCCTTGAGAAGCGAAATGTTACCTACCCATTCGGATTATAGCAGTGCTGTCAAAATAAAGCAATAACAATAAAATGACCGAGTCTTTGTTCGGCTTCCGCGACCGATTTCTGGGGGCATATTTTACTTGGGACGACCCGCTGCCGTTTGTTTACAAAGTCAAACCGCGCGTAAAAAATATGATTTGTCAAGTTTTGTGCCGATTATGCCGATAATTCCGTTGCGGTAGGGGCGGAAGAAATCAACTCATAAAACGCTGTTGCAATAAATCAGAAAAAAGGCTACTCTCCGCCGTAACAACAGGAGGAATGACAATGAATGACCTATATGCAATCGACACCATAGAGCAGCGTGTTCGGCAGACAGCACTCCAGCATCATTTCCGCGCCGAAACGCAGACACAGCAGATTTTGCTTCTCGGCGACGCCTTTTACGGTTATCGCTTTATCGCCGCTGATTTTGCCGCCGTTTGGTCGGCAGCGGACAATACCCTGAACTTTTTTGACGCAAACGGACAGTTGCTGACCGTTGCGCCGCTTGAAGCGGGCAACAATATACAACACAGCGGCACAGGGACGATACCGTTTCCGGCATTTCCGGCAGCGGAAAAATGTGCGGCGTAACCGCCCCTGCCTCCTTTTGATGCAAATTCACCGCTACGACAACCGGCTCTTGAAGTCTTCGTAGTGAAATTCTTTGACGATTTGAACGTTGCCGTCCGGCGTATCGCTGTCGCAGGTTACAATGCCGGGCAACTTCAAACCGTTAAACATCGTGTTCTTGCAAATCGTATATTGCGACATATCCGCAAACACCACACGGTCGCCGACCCGCAGCGGCTTCTTAAAAAGATACTCGCCGATAATGTCGCCGCTCAAACACGTCTTCGCCCCGATAATGTATTTATAACGTCCCTCTTCGAGCGGCATATCCGTATCCGTTGTTTCCAACACCCGCCGCGCTTTCAGAATTTCCGGCGTGTAAGGCATTTCAATCACATCCGGCATATGTGCCGATGCCGACGTGTCCAGTATTGCTACATCAATACTCGTCGGGTTCTCTATCACGTCCAGCACCGTTGCTGCCAAGTAGCCGGTGTTCAGAACGTGCGATTCCCCCGGTTCGAGAAAAACTTCGAGTTCGTATTTGTCCTTAAAATCGTTGATAATTTCGCATAGACCGTCAACATCGTATCCCTTTCGGGTAATATGATGACCGCCGCCGAAGTTAATCCATTTAATCCTGCGCAGAAACTTTTCAAACCGCTCTTCGACAAGTTCCAATGTTCGGAACAGCACGTCCGAACCTTGCTGGCACATCGTATGAAAGTGCAGTCCGTCAATGCCTTTCATCGTTACTTCCGCCAGCACTTCGGCACGCATTCCGAATCGGCTCCGGTTCGTGCAGGGATTGTAAATCTCCATCTGCACTTCGGAGTATTCGGGATTGATGCGGTAACCGCAGTGAATTTTCCGGTCTTGCTCTTTGACAAGATGCCGGAAGCGTTCGTATTGGTTGACGGAATTGAATACGAGATAATCAATGTGCGGCAGGACGGCTTTCAGTTCGCTCTCAGAATATGCCGGCGAATACATTTGGATAATTTTGCCGAATTCTTCTTTGGCGAGGAATACTTCATTCACGCTGCTTGCGGCGGCACCGGCAAGATACGGAGCCATATCGTGAAAAACGCACCAGGTCGAAAACGCTTTCATTGCCAACAGGATTCGGCAGCCGGTACGCTTTTGAATATCGGCGTGAACTTCCATATTCCGGCGCAGCGCAGCCCGGTCAATGATATAATACGGGGTTTCAATATTGACCGAAGCGTAATCGAAATGCTGTTCCATTATTAACTTTGTAAGAGTGTACCTGTTTTTGCCGAAAAAAGCAATCGCTGTTGTACAAAACAGAAGGGGTAATGTCAATGATTTCCCCGTACCGGAAGTTGATTATCCCCTGTGCGGAACTGCCGTCAACTCTAAAACCGGTTGAACCGGAATTTTTTAATCTCTCTCTTTGTCTGTTTCCTCTTCGTTCGGCTTTGTAAAGAAGTATCGGAAACAAGCCGATGCAACGATGAGTAAGCCGAGAACCATTGCAATAATTCTAACGGTTCCGATGATAGGCTTGGGTTTTAGCAGATGTCCGTAGGCAACTTCGCGTTCCGTTACAATTTCCCGCCCATTCCAGACGTAATTGTCTTCTCCCTTATCTAAATAAGCAACAGGAAAACCGGTCGGCAAATCCAATCCTCCGGCTGTAAATATACTGTCATCTAATTTTTCGTTTAGTAAATGTACCGTTATATTCAATGTTTCCCTCAAGGTTGTTTTCCCAGCCCAATACTCTTCAAACACCGAAGAGACCGGAAACCAAATATCCGTGTCCTTGTATTTTTCCGTCTGAACCTTTGTTCTGCATAAGACCTCTTCGGTTGTGTCCCGAAATTCCATACAGATTGGCGAAAATCCCCTTGACGGAGCAATCCACGTTGTCAAACTCCGGCTTTTTGATTGCTGCCATACGATTTTCTTGCACAGTATCCCGTCCAATTCTTCTTCCGTAACGTTTCTCCTACTGACAGCAGGGCCGCATCCAAAAATCGTTACGTCTGTGTTGGTCAGGATGTCCGTTACATTCTTGTCAAAAATAAACCCTAACGGCACAAAACCAATCAGACGGACATCCTGCGGCGGCACCTCGCTGCCGTCCAACTTTGTCAACTCCCGTACCATCAGAGGCATTACCCGTTCTGTATTAGAGACCGGTGCAGTCCATATTTCATCGCAATAGGAATAGTAATAATCCGACCATATTTCCTTTGTCGTAACTTTGCCCGCAACAACAAGCGGATTCGGTCTGTTCTGTACCATATCCCGCCGCCGTTTTTTCCCTTCGGCATAATAGGTGTATTTAACGGCTTCAGTAAAACGCTCGTCATCAGGGGTAAAACCTTTGACATCCGAATCTATTACGGCATACCACGACTTAATATTCAGCCGATTGTCCACCGCCTGTTGTTCAATCGCAAGGGCATCATCATTGACATCCGCCTGCGAGAGCGGACTTAAAAGGCAGATACTGCCCAACGCGAATAACACGATTAGCCGCACGGTAATGTCTCCAATAATTCCGTGTAAAACTTCCCGCTTGTAGCACCGCTCTGTACACAACCGCCTAAGTAAGTATCCCAGCGGCACGATCTTTTTTGTCTGTTCATTAGACTTGTTCCACAACCGGTTAATTGTCATAATTTCCGATGATAGGGAGAAACATTTTATTCCACCCTGCTGCCGTATGTCATCGGCAATCTTTTATTCTAAAAACCCGACCGGTGCTGGCTTTTTGACGCTGATTGCCAATTCCGTGAGTTGTTTGTCTGCAACGGTGCTCGGCGCACCGGTCATTAAGTCTGCCGCTTTCGTTGTTTTCGGAAAGGCGATACAGTCCCGAATGTTATCAAGACCGCCGAATAACATTACCAAACGGTCAAGTCCCAAAGCAATCCCCCCGTGCGGCGGTGCACCAAATTGCAGCGCATCAAGCAGGAAACCAAACTGCTCCGCCGCCGTTTGCTGCGGCAAACCCAGTAAATCGAAAACCTGCGACTGCACTTTGGAGTCGTGTATCCTTATCGTGCCGCCGCCGACCTCGAAACCGTTCAACACAAGGTCGTATGCCTGAGCGCGGATTTTGGCAGGAGCATCCGCATCCGTTTTCGTATCAAGATACGGCAAATCGCTTTCCAGCGGAGCAGTGAACGGATGGTGCATCGCAACCCAGCGTCCTTCTTCTTCGTCCCGCCCGAACATCGGAAAGTGCATAATCCAGCAGAAATTCATTTCTTTCGCATTGATTAAATTCAACTCTGCCGCCAGCCGGCGGCGCAGCCCGTTGAGAACCTTACACGTTACCGCAAATGTATCTGCCGAAAAAAGCATAAAATCGTTTGCTTGCGCATTGAGACGGGCGGCGATTTTTTGTAACTGCTCTTCGGTAAAGTTTTTGGCAATCGGACCCGCTAACTTTCCCTCATTATCAACTTTAAGCCACGCAACGCCCTTGGCTCCGAATTGGTCGATGACCCAAGCATTCAAGCCGTCAATATCTTTCCGGCTGTATTTCTCTGCGGCTCCTTTTGCATTGATTGCCCGAACCCGTCCGCCGCTGTCAGCAACGCTGCGGAACACGCGGAAATCGGCTTTCGCCGCAATATCGGTCAAGTCGATTAACTCCATCGCAAAGCGTAAATCGGGAGCATCGTGTCCGAACCGCTCCATTGCATCATCGTAAGACATTTTCGGAATCGGCAGCGTTAATTCCCTGCCGAGTATGTTTTTCATCAGCCGGGCTATCAACGTGCTGATAACGCCGATAATATCTTCCATATCGGCGAACGCCATTTCGACATCCATTTGTGTGAATTCCGGCTGCCGGTCGGCACGTAAATCTTCGTCCCGAAAACATCGGGCAATCTGAAAATACCGGTCATAACCGGCAATCATCAGGATTTGTTTGTAGAGTTGCGGCGATTGCGGCAGCGCATAAAACTGTCCTTGCGCAACCCGGCTGGGGACAAGATAATCCCGCGCCCCTTCGGGTGTACTTTTTCCGAGCATCGGCGTTTCTATTTCAACGAATCCGAGTTCGTCAAAATAGTCCCGCATCACTTTTGTTATCCGGTGCCGCAGCATTAGCGTTTTCTGCATTACCGGACGGCGCAAGTCGAGGTATCGGTATTTCAGACGGGTTTCCTCTGCCGGAATTTCCGGCGCACCGGGCAGAAACGGCACCGCCGCAGTCCGGTTGAGAACACTCAACTGCGCCGCGGCAACTTCAATTTCGCCTGTCGGAATTTTTTTATTGACGATTCCTTCGGGACGTAAACCGACCGTTCCGATAACTTGAATTACGTCTTCGGGATGCAGAGTCCGTACCGTTTCAGCGAGGGAATTATTGTTTTGCTGTAAAAAAACAATTTGCGTCAGTCCGAAGCGGTCGCGCAGATTGATGAAAAGAACGCCGGAGTGGTCGCGGACGGAATCGACCCAGCCGGCAAGGGTTACGGCTTGCCCGTTATGTTCTTTACGCAGTTCGCCGCAAGTTTTGGTTCGGTACATTGACGATATTTTTACAGTATATTGCTACGGCATATTTCTGCGGGCAGGTCTGTCAGCAGGCAGATACACTTTATCCGTTGTGCGTTGAGGATTAGAATAGATACTATCGAATAACTCCAATATAAATCATACTCCCTTCCTTGTCAATCGTGTTCAACCTTCAAGCCCCGTTTCAGCCTTCCGGCGATCAGCCGCAGGCGATTGATGCTCTTGTAAAACATCTCCGCAACGGACATAAATTCCAAACTCTCAAAGGCGTTACCGGCAGCGGTAAAACCTTTACGATGGCAAATATTATTGCTCAACTCAACCGACCGGTACTTGTTCTTTCGCATAACAAAACGCTTGCTGCTCAACTTTACAGCGAGTTCAAAACGTTCTTTCCTGATAATGCCGTTGCGTATTTTATTTCCTATTACGATTTTTATCAGCCGGAAGCGTACATTCCGCAGCGAGACATTTACATTGAAAAAGATGCCGCCGTGAATGAAGAAATCGACCGTCTTCGTCTTGCGGCAACGAGTTATCTTGTAACACGCCGGGACGTAATTATCATTGCAAGCGTTTCGTGTATTTTCGGTCTCGGTTCTGCCGACGATTACAAGAAAATGCTCGTCCCGCTGAAAATCGGCGATGAAATTCCCCGTAACAAATTACTTGCCCGGTTCATTGATATGCAGTACGACCGCAATGATGCCGAATTTGTCAGAGGAAAATTCCGGGTACGCGGCGATTGCGTGGATTTGTATCCGTCCAACGAGGAAGTGGCGGTACGGATTGAATTTTGGGGAGATGAAATTGAGCAGATTTCGCTGATTCATCCGGTCAGTGCTGAGACGGTCAAAAAGGTCGGCGAGTACGTTGTGTATCCGGCAAAGCATTTTGTTCTGCCGGAAGAACGGATTGAAACGGCTATCGTGCGCATTGAAACCGAACTTGCAGACCGCCTGAAGTATTTTAAGGACAGGGGAATGCTGCTCGAAGCCCAGCGTTTGCAGGCTCGGACAAAATACGATCTCGAACTGATTCAGGAAATTGGTTATTGTCCGGGCATAGAAAATTACGCTTTAGCGATGTCGAACCGGCAGCCGGGCGACACACCGGAAACGCTTTTCAATTTTTTTCCTGACGATTATCTGCTGTTCATTGACGAATCTCACGCAACGCTGCCGCAGATTCACGCAATGTTTAACGGCGACCATGCACGCAAACGCAATTTGGTTGAACACGGCTTCCGGCTGCCGTCGGCATTGGATAACCGTCCGCTGCGTTTCGAGGAATGGGAAAACAAAATCAGGCAGGCAGTTTTCGTTTCGGCAACACCCGGCGATTACGAAAAAAATTTGAGCGAAGAGAGGTACATTGACCAGGTGATTCGTCCGACGGGGCTTCTTGACCCTGCGGTGGAAATTGCACCGGCATCAAAACAAATACCGCATTTATTGTTACAAATTAAAGAGCGGATTGCGATGGGCGACCGTGTGTTGGTAGCGGCTTTTACAAAACGTCTTGCCGAAGATATTGCATCGTATCTGCAAAAGCAAAATATCCGCGCGAGGTGGCTTCACAGCGAATTGGATGCTTTTGAGCGGGTGGAATTGCTGCAAGGCTTACGTGCCGGTGCGTTTGATGTATTAGTCGGCGTGAACTTGCTGCGGGAGGGATTGGATTTGCCGGAAGTGTCTCTGGTTGCTATTCTTGATGCCGATAAGGAAGGATTTCTGCGCAGTGAAACATCGCTGATGCAAACGATTGGACGGAGTGCCAGAAATATCAATGCGAAAGTGATTTTATATGCGGACAAAGTAACAAAGTCGATGCAGCGGGCGATTGATGAAACGGAACGGCAGCGAAAAAAACAGCAGGAATATAATGAGGCACACGGTATTACGCCGGAAACGATTAAGAAAAACATTATGAAAGGCATCGAAGAAAACCGCAATGCAGACACCGCAGCGGACACAGCGGACGGCAGCGCAGGCGAATTATTTATCACGGCGGAGTTAATCGGCGATATGGAAAAAGATATGTTGCTGGCGGCAGAGGCATTGGAGTTTGAGCGGGCTGCTCATTTGCGGGACAAGATTGAGGTGATGAAACAAAACATCGGCAAGCACGCCGACAACCGCTTATTTGCATTCGCCAAAAAGCAGAGAAGAAAACGCCGGAACTAGGGGCGGGAGAGAAACTGCTAATGACCGTGCGTACATCAACCCCTGTTTGAAAATATGTTACTAAAATGTTCTCCGCCCTACCTGTTCCCCGCTGCCTGCTTTCCGCAACAGGCTTTGTACTTCTTGCCGCTGCCGCAAGGACACAGGTCGTTACGTCCCACCGCCGGTCCCTTGTAAGCGGGTCCCTTCCTGCGTATCGGCTCAATCTTTTTGTCCGACGTTCCCGCCGCATTTGCCGCATCCGCATCATCCCGCTGACTCCGCGTCATCTCACTCAACACACTGCCCGCCTCCTCGTGATGTGTCTCCGTTTCCTGCCAAGTCTGAGTGACAAAACCGGGGTCAAGTTGCTCCATTCGGAATATCAAATCGGTTACACGGCTGTACACCGTACTCCACATCAGCGTGAACAACTTCATTCCCTCACGCTTATATTCCACTTTCGGGTCTACCTGCGCATAACCCCGCAAACCGATACTCGAACGCAAATGATCCATCACCAGCAAGTGGTCTTTCCAAAGCGTATCAAGAATTTGCAAGACAAGCGACCGCTCCATCTGCCGCATTTCGGGATTGTAGCAATCCTCAACGAGCGAAGCGAGACGGTCTTCCAATTCCTCCGGTTCCCAAGCCGCTAATTTTTGTACAGTGAGTTCTCTGCCCGTATTTTTTCCGGCATATAAAGTTTCATTAAACCAAACGGTAAAATCTTCCGCCGCCTTATCGTTACGCAAAACATACTTCGGCTTTGTTTTCTCTTTTATGCTTGACGATTTCGTTGTTGCATACTTTCCCGTATATTTTGTCTGCGTTTTCGCAACACTTCGGGCGGCAAATTTGCTTCCTGCCGAAATCTGCCCTAATCCGGCTTTTGACGTTTGCTGTTCCGCCAATTCTTTCCGCAGTGTTTCAGGAACAATGCCGTTACTGCGCAGCAGTTCTTCATAACGCCGGCGCAACTCGGCAAAAATTTCTACGGTATGCTGCGATGCAATCCGGCTTTGCTCGAACATTGTTTCGGCAATCTCCTGCCGCTGTTTGCTCTTCAAATCGTCAAGCAGCAAATCGACATCGAAACGCCGCTTTGCCCACTCGACAAGTCCCTCGCGGTCATAACGCTGTCCGTTTTGGTCGCGAATCGTAAAGTGTATCAAACCGCCGAGAACAGGAAATTGGATTTCTTTTTCGCGGTACTTTTCGTGTGTCAGTTGCTGGACACCCGCCCGCAATTTGTCCGCTTCCCAATCCGTCATTTCGTCCAAATTGAGGGTAATATCAAATTTTTGCTTTATCCAGCCTGCTGCCGTTTTTACTCCGTAATGCGCTGCGAGAAGTTCGGCTCCGCCAGAAAGATCAACACTGTCAATATACTTGTGTGCTTTTGCAATAAGCACTTCCGCCAGTTCATCGCGGGGTATCTTTTTCAAATCTCTGTCCGAATATCCCGTATGCCACGTTGCGTTTGACCAATGCGCCAATGCCTGCCAATTCCATTCCGACTCTTCGGCATCCGCCGGCATATTTTCTTCAATTTGGTCAAGAACATAACTTTCCGCCATCCGCTTTGCCTGTTCCACAGCGAAGAGTTGCGCCGCATTGAAGTCCAAACCGCGGAAATCACGTGTTTCGAATTCGGTATTGAGTCTTGCTCCGCTCCACGCCGCAAAGGAGGCTGCTTCGTAATCTTTATCCAAAAATTCGCCGAGATGCTTATCGACCTGTTCGTCAATCATCTCAAAAATCAGTTCTTTGCAATTTGCCCCGTCAAGAATACGCTGCCGATAACCATAAACCGATTTGCGCTGGAAGTCCATCACTTCATCGTATTCAAGCAGATTTTTTCGGACATCAAAATTCCGTTCTTCGACTTTCCTTTGTGCGCCTTCGATTCGGCGGCTCACCATTCTGCTCTCGATGACTTGTCCCTCTTCCATACCGAGCATTGTCATTATCCGCTTGACCCATTCGCCGGCGAAAATACGCATTAAATCATCTTCGAGCGAGAGGAAAAACCGGCTGCTGCCCGGGTCTCCCTGACGACCGGTGCGTCCGCGAAGTTGCAAGTCAATACGCCGGGCTTCGTGCCGCTCTGTACCGATGATATGCAGCCCGCCGAGTTTTCGTACAAAATCTCCGTCCGGCTTCATTTGTTCCTTCGCTTCGATTTCGTTGACAAGAGTTATCCAAACATCGCGCGGCACTTCCAATCGGGTCGGATACTGCGTTTGCAGAATGCTCCACGCCATCGCTTCGGGATTTCCGCCAAGAATAATGTCCGTACCGCGCCCCGCCATATTCGTTGCTATCGTAACAGCACCTTTGCGACCGGCTTGGGCAACGATTTCTGCTTCCCGCTCGTGGTGTTTGGCATTGAGTACCTGATGCTTAATGCCTTTCATATCCAACATTCGGGATATGAGTTCGCTTTTTTCTATCGACACCGTTCCTACGAGAATCGGTCTGCCTTTATGCGAAACGGCTTTGACTTTTTTACGGTCGAGAAAGTCCGGCTCTTTAGAACCTTTGGGGATCATTTCAATACGGTCTTGTGTTTCGTTTATAATGTTTCCCCAAATTTCTTTATCGCCGCCGAGTTCCGCCACGTCCCACTTATGCAGCCGCTCAATTTCCTGCACGATAGCGTTGTACTTTTCCCGCTCCGTCCGGTAAATCGCATCGGGAAAGTTTAACCGCCGCAGCGGTTTGTTCGTCGGCATCGCAATCACATCGAGTTTATAAATTTTCCAAAACTCAGACGCTTCCGTCATACCGGTACCGGTCATACCGGATATTTTATCGTAGAGTTTGAAGAAGTTTTGTAACGTAATCGTTGCCAGCGTCTGATTCTCCTCCTTGACCCGAACGCCTTCTTTGGCTTCGACCGCCTGATGAAGTCCGTCGCTCCAATTCCGACCCGGCATCGCCCGACCGGTGAATTCGTCAACGATAACGATTTCATCACCCTGAATCATATAGTTGACATCTTTTTTGTACAAAAAATGGGCTTTCAGAGCGTTGTCGATTAAATGGGGCCACTCCATATTTCCTGCCGTATAAAAAGATTCTACGCCGACAAGTTTTTCGGCGTGCCGGACACCGGCATCGGTCAGGTTGGCGGTATGCTCTTTTTCTTTGACCTCAAAATCCTCGTCTTTCTTTAATTGGCGGGCGATTTTATCGGCAAGCGAATATCGGGTTACGTCATCGTGAGCAGGACCGGCAATGATGAGCGGTGTTCGGGCTTCATCAATAAGAATGTTATCGACTTCGTCTATCACGGCAAAATTGAGTCTGCCTTGTACCTGTTGATACTGCGGCGGATACCGGTCATCGCCTTTAGCGGCGAACTTCATATTATCCCGAAGGTAATCAAAGCCGAATTCGTTGTTGGTTCCGTAAGTGATGTCGCATTGATACGCTTTTTGCCGCTCATCGGCAGGCATATTGCTTTGAATTGTCCCGACAGAAATGCCCAAAGCAAGGTAGAGCGGACCCATCCATTCCATATCGCGCCGGGCAAGATAGTCATTGACGGTAACTACGTGAACACCTTTACCTTCGAGGGCGTTGAGGTAGGCGGGCAAAGTAGCGACGAGGGTTTTTCCTTCCCCGGTCATCATTTCAGCGATAGCCCCGCTGTGCAGCACCATTCCGCCCATCAGTTGCACATCGTAATGCCGGAGTCCGAGAACGCGCTGGCTGGTTTCCCGGCAGACGGCAAAGGCTTCGGTAAGAATGTCATCGAGAGTTTCTCCACCGGCGAGACGCTGCCGGAATTCGGCTGTTTTGCCTTTGAGTTCATCATTGGAGAGTTGTTGCAGTCCTGCTTCGAGAGCGTTAATGGCATCGACTTTCGGCTGTAACCGTTTGATATATCGGGCATTAGAGGAACCGAACAGAGAGGTGATGTTCGACTCGATGCTTCTTGTGAGTGCGTTGAAAAAGTCCCCGATGCTGTCAAAAATCCGTTCAAATTCCATTGGGTATCGTATAACTCTGTAGAGGGGCGGAATATCCCTGCAATGATGAATTCCGCCATTGTACCAGAAATTCAGGAAAAAAGAATTCCCCTGAATCGGAGGCTCTAAGGAGCATTATTTCCAGAGCGGTTTTTGTGAAGGAGCAGAGCAGCGGTACCCCAAAACGGGACAGTTACACAAAGTATCGTTTTTCGGCAACGAAAGATGTTGCGGGACTGGTATCGCAGTATTCCCTGCTCAACTTCCAATGCCTTGTTCCGGGGCGTTGAGTTTTTTTTGGACTAAACGGCTGATGATTTTGAATTGCGGATGTTCCGATGTGTTACACCATTCAAACAAAATGGATTCTGTCGTGGTGAGTGTAACGCCGGAAGATTCCAAACGGCGAAGAGCCGTTTCATAATCATATTGGCATCGGCTTCCGGCGGCATCTGTCACCAGAATGGTTTCTTTTCCCATTGTCAGCAGGTCAAGTGCCGACTGCAACACACAAATGTGTCCCTCGACACCGCAAAGAATGATTTTGGGGACATTTCGGTTTTCGATTTCCCGACAAATTTCTTCGACAGCACAAACACTGAATGCTCTTTTGGCGATGATTGGCACTGATTTTGGAATGATGCGGGCAACATCAATGACAGTCGCTCCAAGCCCCTTGGGATATTGTTCCGAGACGATAATAGGAATATCCAAAACTTGAGCCGCTTCAAGAAGCCGTTGTACGTTAAAGACAATAGAATCTCCCCGTACAATCACCGGCATAAGATGTTCTTGTACATCAACAACTAAAAGCAGACTATTTTCGGGGGACAATAACGACAAACTGCGCTGATAGACCATCTTTTTTCCCTCATATAAAGAAACGGAACGCTCTATGTAGGAATCCGAATTAATTTTTCGTTTTTCCTAATTATTCGTTATTTATTCGTGTATTTACGGCTTAATATCGAGTGGGAATATGTCCATTATCAATTCCTTCGAACGTTTCCGTACCTTTGCAGCCGCCTTCTAAATAGGCTGTCAGTAAAATCTGCGCTGCTAATTTGTCCCGGCGGTCTTTGCGTTTTTTGTTCGTTAATCCGGCATTCCTCAACAGCCGCTCTGCTTCGACCGAGGTATAACGTTCATCGTAATAATCAACACGGATGCCTGTTATGTTTTTTATCCAGCGTCCGAATTGCAGCGTCTCCGCGGCTTTCGGACTTATATCGCCGCTCAAATGCAGCGGCAATCCGACAACAAATTGCGTTATCCGTTCCTCGCTGACGAGTTGCCGAAAATACTCGGCATCCCGCTGCGGGGTCTTGCGGATATATGTTTCGTAGGGACTCGCAAGCACCCTGTCGGCATCGCTCACCGCAATACCGATACGTACCGTTCCGTAATCAATTCCTGCAACTTTGCCCGTCATTACTGTTTAACCGGGACGGTTCGTTATTTCTCTTTTCTGACGGACTGAATTGCCGCTGCAAAACGCTGAACGGTTTCCGCATCCCGTTTCATCACTTCGTTAAAATACAAAGCCAGCACCTGCCGAACGGCTTCGTCTTCCGGTCTCTTTGCCGCCGAAACCGTCAACGGAACATCGAAACGTCCCAAGTCGCCCCAAAGCCGGCACCCCAATGCCCGAAGTTCAGCCGGTTTTTCCCGCACAAGCCGCTGTAACGCCGCTTCGCTGTTGCCCTGCACTTCATTAAATATTCGGCGGACATCTTCGGCTAACCGCTTTTCGGCAGATGTCAGCGGTGCGAGTTGAAGCCAATTCGGTAAATGCGGTATTTCCGCAAAGGAATATCCGTTCGCTTGTAACAATAAACTGCCTCTATTTGCCGCCGTGAAATTACTGGGCATCTTCGCCGATTTATAATGCAGCGTCTCATTGTTGTTCGGTGCAAAGCCGAGTATCTGTGCTGTTTTCGGACGGATACTGTCCGCTGCCGGTTCGTTTCCTGCCGGAATAATTTCCGCAAACGTATCAATAAACAGCACGCTTGTTGTTCCGCTGATGCTGACCGTTCCCTGCGATTTTTCGGTTTCAATCCGCAGCGGTACATTCGCTTTGAGCGGTCTAATCACGATACGTCCGTAATCAACGTAAATCCCTGCCGTACCGTTTTGGTCAGGCGGCAAAATACACATTTTTGCATCGCCGACCAATTCAATTCGATAGCCTGCCGCCAATTCCAGCGTTCCGCGAAACGGTACTGCCGTAAGCAGATACTCTTCGGCATTTAACTCCGACGGCAGCACCGGCAAATTCCATTGCGAATCGGATGTTTGAGCCGAAAATACGATTGCCGGTTCAGGCGTTGAAAGCAACTGACCCAACACCGGACTTTGCGCCGGCAATGCACCCGGTACTGTTCCCGATGTCTGTAAAATAGTACGCTGCGGCAGAGCATTACCGCTGCCGGTACTATTGTTATCATCCGCTGCCGGCGGCGGTGTCTCCTTCCAAGCCGTCTGCGGCAGCGGTTCTAACCGGGCTGAATCGGATTTTTGTTTATCCGGCTGCTTCGTTATCGGCTGGAATGTAATCTGTGCATCGGGCGGCAATACGTTTGACGCACCGGACGCGGAAACGACAGTATCTGCCGATGAATCGGCAGTATCAGATACCGGCACAGTCTCTTGTAGGGTCTGTGCAAGAGATGTCTGCGTCAGCAATGTTTGAGTAAGAAAGGGGTCTGCCGTTTCGGCGGCATCTGCTTCCGCAACTTCGAGGGCAAGCATATTGCCGATAAGACCGCCGGCAGTGTCACGGGCAACGTCATTCTCCGGTGTTTCGTCTGCTGCGGCAGCCTCAAAGTGTTCTGCGTCTTCATTCGATTCTTCGGCGTTATACGGCTGCACTGCTGCACTGCCGCCGGAAGTATTGCTGCTGTGTCTGTTATAACGGTATTCGTTACAGAGAAACATTACGCCGCCGGTGAGACAAACGAAAAGCAAGGCGGCTGCCGCACCGGCTTTTGACGGTTTTTTCATATCTGTTACAAAAAAATGCCGCAGGAAGCCGAAGAGCGGCTTGATACTTCGGGAAACCTCCTTTTTTTCAGGAGACAACTCTTCAGGAGACAACTCGGCGGCGGGTGGGAAGTTCAATTCGCCGTCCTCGCGAAAAATGGAGCAGCCGGCAGTATTTTGTTTTGCGGCGGCAAATTTTTTACCGGCAGTTTCCTGTCCTTTTGCGGCATAGCACCGCTGCCGGCACTCACGGCTGGTGCGTGCCGGTTCGCCGAGAACGTTGGACAAAATTTGATGGACGGAAGCAACTTCGGCAATGTATTTATCGCCGGAGAGACAGTAATCTTCGAATCTGTCTTGTACTTCGGGCGGTAACTGATGGTCAATATACTCTGCGGTGAAATTAGCGTTGAGTTCTTCTTGTCCGTCAATGAGACCGGGAACGCCAAGAACCGGATTGCGGACGGCATTACGGATGCGGGACAGAGTTTCGGCGGCGGCAATTTGTTTCGGGATAATTTGTTCTAATTGCCGATGCTGTTCGACGGAGAACACATTGTCTTCAAAAGCCAAGAGAGTACGCAACGAAAGCCGCATTAGTAAATCCTTCCAGTAGTTCTGACGGTATAGTGACGATTTGCCGTCAAGAAGTCAAGAGCGGTTTTTTTACTCTTGTTGCTCCACGCTATGGTCTTGCGTCCCTAACGGGGCAAAACGGTATAATTGATTGGCAATCCGTTGTTCAGATACCCTATGACCAACGTTATGATAAGTTTTTTTTTACAAAACGGCGACGTGTTGTTTTTAGGACGAGGAGAGCGGAATGTTGCGTCTGTTTTTAGGAACGAGTTTCCCGCAGTATTAGCACAGTCGTATTTTACCGTAATGCGGTTGACGGATAAACGAATTTTGCCGGAATACTTGGCAGCATTTTTGAATCATCCAGCAACGCAGACGAAAATCCGGCAAATGGCGAGTCAAACGACAATAAGAAGCGTTCCGGCAAGTGAAATTGGTCAACTAACAATCAATGTTTTACCTTTAGCAACCCAGCATAAAATTGTGGAAATCGTTAATCTGCAACGTGTTGCGGAAGATATTGAAACTCAAATAGAGAAAAAACGGCAAGGACTGATAGAATATAAATTACAGCTGTTTTTAACCCATTAACAATAAGGAGGTCATTATGACTAAAAATCCTAAAAACACTCACGTTGTCCCGCACCCAAGTGGTTGGGCGGTCAAACAAGACGGCGCACAGCGGGCAAGTTCGCTTTATGACACACAGAAAGAGGCGATTCAAGAGGTGCGTCAAATCAGTCGTCAGTTAGGCACGGAATTGAAGATTCACGGTAAAGACGGTAGAATCAGAGAATCCGACAGCCACGGTAACGACCCGTGTCCGCCAAAAGGGTAAGTACAGAGGAACAGAAACACAAGGACGTGTTTCTGTTTTTATCGTTAGATGCAAAAAAGTAGTACCCAATGTCAACAATAATAGAAGCATTTCAAAATCATCCAGTCCATAGTGCGTTAGATTCGCTGTTCAAGGCGATAGAAGAGAAAGAATCTGCGGACATTCCAACTGACCAGCAACCTTTTTTAGAAAGGATTTCTGCTGTTGCGAAGTATATTCAATTTGTATTGCGGAATACGGACCCTCTGTTAGTTTTTGAACTAACGCTGAATAATCTCCATCAAGAAGTAACGGCAGTATGTAATTGTGTTACAAGCGGTCAGCTTGTACAAATAGCAGGTCATTATAATACGATAATTTTGAATATCGCCCATATTCCTCTTTTGAAAACCCTTGACGGCACTGAAGTATTTTATAGTCGCCTTGAGGATTTCATCGCAAAGTCCGAAATGCAACTGTCACAAATGCAAGGGAAACGGGAAACTTTTGCAGAGGAAATAGGTGAACTACGAAAAAAGTGTGTTGCCTTGCAAAAGCGAAACACTTCTATTGATGAGGAATTAAATAACCTTAAAAGCAGGGCGGATACTGTAATATCCGATTTTCAGCAAAAATATCTTGATGGTTCTGAAAAACGAAATACGGAATTCTTGGCACTTATAGAATCGTTCAGGCAGGATGTTGAAAGGTTCAAAGAAAGTTTCAAGCTGGCGTTTGATGCATTGGAACAAGGGTTATCTGGACAAGCGAAAAGCACGCTTGATAAGATTGATGCTCAAAATCACAAAGCTGCCGAAATTGTCGGAATCATCGCGCAAACATCGACAATGGGACATTATGATAGGGTTGCTAACCGAGAATGGTGGGCTTCGGAAATAATGCGTTATGTAGCGATAGTATCAATTATTCTTGTTTCCGGTTCAATCGTTTGGGCGTTTTGGGGAGTTACTCAGCAAAATATGCAATGGGAAGCCGCTCTCGTTTTTCGTGTATCATTGGGATTGCCGTTCATTGGGCTGGCTGTATATTGTGCAAGAGAGTCATCTCGACATCGAACCAACGAAATGAGAAATAGGCAAATGGCAATGGAATTAGCAACCGTTGGTCCCTATTTGAATGCATTACCGAAAGAGAAAAAAGAGTCATTACTAGAAAAATTTGCCGAAAAGTATTTTGGCAGAAAAAATGATGATACAGACGTAGAATT
>JAITOZ010000189.1 GCA_031289675.1 Planctomycetaceae bacterium | reverse complement strand
GGACAACATCGGCACCGGCAGCGACCTGCCTTTGGGCAGAATACCGTTCATATTGTTGAGATAAATCGGTATTAATTCCAAATCAGGACGTTTTTTGCATAAATAATACAGCCCGCCCTTGAACTCACCGAGCGCACCGTCCAGCGAACGTCCGCCTTCGGGAAAAAGAATCAGCGAATACGTGTCTTTGATTTCACTGACCATTATCGTTACCGGCGTGTTTTTCAAATTGACGTTTTCCCGCTCAATGAGTACCGCATTAAGGATTTTTTTTGAAACATAACGCCGCAGCGGACCGGCACTCCAATAATCTGTTGCTGCCACCGGACGTGTTTTGTTACGGATATTTTTCGGCAGTGCCGACCAGATAACCATCGCATCAAGATGACTCGTATGATTGGCAAAATAAATCCGCTGGCACGAATCGTCCGGCTGGGATTCATACCAAAGTACCGTTGCCCCGCTAATAATTCGGGTCAAACCTATCAATAACTTTTTAGCAATGTTGTTTAAGAAAGACATTTTCCGTTCCTCGTTTCCCGCAACAAACCGGCGTGAATGTCAAGACTCAAATCTTCAAACAATCCTGCATTGTACCGTTCGGCGGCGATTGCTCCCATCACGGCATTATCTGTACATAATTCTATCGGGGCAATGTATAAACGGATGTCCGCTTGTCGGGCTGCCTCCGTCAGTTTTTTCCGAAAACGCCGGTTTGCCCCGACACCGCCGCCGACGCAAAGCGTCTTCATCGCCGTCAATTTTAATGCTTGCAGCGTCTTAGCCACCAAACAGTCCGCGGCGGCTTCCTGAAACGAAGCCGCGACATCCGCCCGGGCTGCTGCGGAGGCGGCAAGCGATTTGTCCTTCTCTAACACACACCTGACTGCCGTTTTCAAGCCGCTGAAACTAAATTCCATACGTTCCGGTTCGTTGAGCAGCGGACGGGGAAAGCGGTACGCTTTCGGATTACCGGTTTCGGCAACTTTTTGTATCGACGGACCGCCGGGGTACGGCAATGCGAGCATTGCCGCCGCCTTGTCGAAGGCTTCACCGGCAGCATCGTCTATCGTACCGCCTAAAAACATAAAGTCAATCGGCGTGCGGCATCGGTACAAACTTGTGTGTCCGCCGCTGACAATCAAGCCGAGACACGGAAATAGATTTTCCTTAAACGCTACTTTGCAGGCGTAAATATGGGCTTGCAGATGATTGACGGCAATGAGCGGCTTGCGGAGAACTTGCGCTAATGTTTTCGCTGCGGCAAGCCCAACGAGCAGCGAACCAGCAAGACCGGGCATATTGGCAACCGCAACGGCATCGAGGTCGGCGGGGGCGATACCGGCTTTATGGAAGGTTTCATCGATAACCGGCAGGAGATTTTCGAGATGGGCGCGGGAGGCTATTTCCGGCACGACCCCGCCGAACTTCTGATGTAATTTTTCTTGCGAGGCGACAGTGCTGCCGAGAACGTTCAGCGAACCGTCAATGACAGCCGCCGCCGTTTCATCGCAAGTTGTTTCAATCGTTAAAATAATCGGCACGGATAGGGTACGGTAAGCAACTGGCACTACTGATTACAACGGGACGTACAATCCTGTTGATTTGTGAACTCCCGATTGTAACACAAACATTGGCAATCACACATTACCTGCTCTTTCCCCCGCACGCTCACACGATTCTCTACCTTCTTGTTTTTGCCCTTGATACGGGTTTCGCCTGGCTTCACTCTACGGACGGCTCGCGGGCATTACACATCTATACCAGTAATAACGACGTGTGTCCTGTTAAAAGGGGTCCTAATACAGGTAAGAATGCGGCAGATTACAATCCAAGCACGTATGTTGGCAATCTGCAAAAACGAGACGGCTGTATAAAGCGGTTACACTCCAAAAAATTCAAACAAGGCGGTTTTATATCAAACGGAAAAAATACAGCAAACGGAAAAAATGCAGCGGAGATTTAGTCCCCGCTTTTTTGAACGCACGAATAACTCATCGCTGCCGCTTACGCTGACCCTTTTAGTCCCTCGACAATGCCGGCGATAATGGTATCGGCATCATCGAAAGGGACTTGACACGTGCCGACCTGTTTGTGTCCGCCGCCGCCGTGTTTGAGCATCAACGCTCCAATGTCGGCATTGCACGTCCGGTTGACAACGCTGTATCCGCAGGAAATCATTACGTTCACCTTCGCCTTGCCATCCGTTATCCAAAGCGAAACGTTTTGTTCGGGGAACACACTGTACACCGTAAAGCGGTTGCTGGTATAAATCGGATTGACCCCGCGAAGGTCAGTTACAATAACGCTGCCTTCAATCTTGGTATGTTTCTTGACCATATCGACAAACAATTCCGTCTGCTGCCGGTACAGGTCAATGCGTTCCTTCACATCGGGATTCTCCAGAATTTCGGCGAGCGGTTTTGTCCGCAGATGGTCAAGAAAATCCATCATCAGATTGTAATTCGATATGCGGAAGTCGTGGAAACGTCCCAGACCGGTGCGGGGGTCGGCAATGAAACCGACAAGCACCCAGCCCTGCGGATTGCGGATGTCATCGGGAGTCAGTTGTCCCGAATCCACTTTGTCGGCGGCTTCAATCACGTCCTTGAACTGCGGAAACTTGTCCTCACCGCCGTAGTATTCATAGACAATTCTCGCACAGGACGGGGCTTTCCTGCTGACACCTTTGACACCCGGATTCCAGCCGACACGGTCGGCTTCGCTCGTGTGATGGTCAAACCAGAGACCGCAGCCCGGAACGTAAGGAACGTTGCAAAGGACATCGCCGGCATCGGCTTGAAACAGACCGTCTTGCAGGTCTTTGGGATGAACAAACTGCACGGAATCAATGATACCGGCTTCCTTCAGGACCATACCGCAAACGAGACCATCGAAATCACTGCGTGTTATAAATCGCATAGCAGACAAATATAAAGGGGGGTTAAGTACAGGGTTAGATAGACACTCGACAGCAAACTGTTATAATTATCCTTGTTTCGTGCTGCTTGTCAACTGCCTTCTCTCTTATATTTTGCGTGTCCCGTTTTTTTCCGAACGTTGATGATGCCGATGAAAACGGACTGCTCGCTATCGGCGGACAGTTGACTCCTGCGTGGCTTCTTGACGCTTATTCCAGCGGTATATTTCCGTGGCCTTTTGAGGATTACCGGCGGGCAAAGCGTTATCTGCTCGGGTGGTTTGCTCCTGACCCCCGCTGCATTTTCGATTTCGATACCTTTCACGTGTCACGCCGGATGCGGCAAACCTGCCGCAACGGAAAGTTCCGCATTGCCGTTGACACCGATTTTGAAGGGGTGATGCGGGGCTGCGCCGAAGGTACCGGTCGGCAGGGCGGAACGTGGATTACGCCGCAGATGATGACGGTGTACTGTCAACTTTACAAACTCGGTTACGCCCACAGTGTCGAAACATACGTTGGAAACGAACTTGCCGGAGGCATCTACGGTGTTGCGGTGAAAGGTCTTTTTGCGGCGGAATCGATGTTTTACCGCCATCGGGACGCTTCAAAGGCGGCTCTCATTGCCCTAATGGAACATTTACAGCGGCAAGGCTTCCAACTGGTCGATATTCAAATGAAGACAGAACATACCGCAAGGTTCGGAGCGGTCGAAATTTCCCGCAGTGAATACACGCAGCGATTGCAAAAAGCCCTGAAAGCGGACGCAGTGTTTTGAAGCGGTAAGCGAAAACGTGCTACGAAACCATCTTGATGCGTTTTTCTGTTTTTTAATCGCGAAGGTGCAAAGACCGCAGAGTTTTTTTATGTATTTTCTTTTTATATTCTTCGTGTACTTCGCGGCTTTGCGATTATCATTTTTCTTTTTCAAATTGAGTATAGAGTAAGGGTAGGCAGTTGGGAAACAAGTCTATGTCTTTGAGCAAACGCATCATACTACACGAGACACCTGCTATTCCCCCTCTCTTGTCCCAAGTCATTTTGGAAATGTTGCTAGACCGGCAGAGTCGCAAGAGGTGCGCCAAATAACAATGCAAAAACGAGCAAATCACTCGAACGCCTATAAATCAGGTGTCTTTGCGCCGGTTGTCAAGCCGTCTTATGTTAACGCACCGCATCTTGCAACATCTTGCAACGGCGGGCTTCGCCGCTATACAACACACGTAAAAACGGTGAACGATTACTTTTTCTTAATATGTCTTCCCGGTTCACGGACTTCGGGTCCAAATTGTTTTCCGTCGCCTAACTGCTTATGCCAATTATCGGCGGCATTCTGTAACCGCTTGAGAACGTCAGGATGTTCCGCTTTCACGTCCTTCGTCTCGCCGATGTCGTTTTGCAAATCGTAGAGGGCTAACTCCTGCTTGACACGTTTATGGATAGGATACCCTTCGGGAGAAACATTACCTGTCGGTTCGGACGTGCGGTATTCGTGAGGAAAAATAAGTTTCCACCTCGAATCCCTCACAGCAAGTAATTGTCCAGATAGGTAAATTGGGTAAGTCTCGTGTTGCGACACCGCCCCCTCTTCACCGTAAATCAGCGGTCGAATGTCCTTACCGTCAATCTTGTTGCCCGAAAGCGGCGCACCGATAATTGCCGCAACGGTCGGCAGTATGTCGATGGTCGCCGCAAATTGATTCGCCGATGTTCCCTCTGGAATCGTTCCGGGCTGGGAGAAGATTGTCGGCTCCCGTACTCCCCCTTCAAATACCGTTCCTTTGCCTTCCCGCAAAGTCGTATCGTATCCGCCGTCTTTCCGACCCGCCAAAGCAGGTCCATTATCCGACGTAAAAATGACAAGAGTCTTGCGGCGAAGGTTAAGCCGATCTAATGTCTTCACGACTTCCCCGACAGACCAGTCCGTTTCAAATACATCGTCGCCGAACTTGCCGTATTTCGTCGCCCCCTTGAACTTATCGCCGACACCAAACGGTGTGTGAACAGCGTTATGGGCAAGATACAGAAAGAATGGTTTGTCCTTATTCTTTTCGATGAACTGGACGGCACGCTCGGTGTAACGGGCTGTCAATGCATCATTTTTTGCCGCATCGTCGAGAATTTCCACGGTCTCATCGCCTTCGGTAATGAGACCGCCGTGGTACAACGGAATCGACCGGTCAGGTCCGATGTCATTGGAATACGGAATACCGTAGTATTCATCAAAGCCCTGATTTAACGGCAACCATTCTTTCCTGTCTCCTACGTGCCACTTACCGAAAATCGCCGTAGCGTATCCTTTCTTTTTGGCAACTTCAGCGATGGTCTCCTCACTGGGATTCAGACCGATAGGCGCATTTGCCATAAGGACATTGTGTATTCCGAGACGGGCGTGCAATGCCCCCGTCAAAATGGCGGCACGGGAAGGGCTGCAATACGGACATGAAGACGCAAAGTCCGTGAACCGCCTTCCTTGCTGGGCGAGTTTGTCCAGATTAGGAGTCGGTATCGAACCGCCGAAAGGCGCAATATCGCCGTATCCTAAATCGTCAATGAAAATCAAGACGATGTTCGTCTGTTCCTCTGCCGCAAAAAGCGGAACAGAAAACAGGATAAAAAGGAATGCCAGAATTTTTCGTAACATCATTGGGATTTCTCCTGTGTTAGTGGGGTGAAATGTTAGCTGGCGAGCCATCCTCGCCGTGTTAGCACGCCGTTGAACTATCTTTTCTTTTTTTCAACGGGAAGAACCGACGTATCAATGACAACGTCATACGTTTGGCTTCCGCGTTTGACATCATAAACAAGTGCTGTGTCCTTGTTGAACGCAGCCAAAAACGGCAGCGTTTTTGGCTGCGGTAAGTCTTCGCTTTGCTGCTGTTTTACTGTAATTTTACTGGTTCCGAGTTGAACACCCCGTACGGTATTGGAAAACCATAACTCGTAATTACCGCCCGCATCCGTAATACCGGCAGAATACGAACCGCTCTTGTCCTGCGGCTGAAAATGGACAACCAGTCCTTCACCGGCTGGTTCGCCGTCTATCAGGACTTTACCGGTAACGTATCCATATTCAGGACCGCCGCAACCGGAAAGTAAAATAACGCACAATGCACAATGGATGATGCACAGTGAAATCGTAGGTTTCATCTTGGGTTAAGGTTAGAGAGTTAATGGGGGAGTTTTCGATGCGGTCTTTCCGTTACGGCAATGCTTTCGCTTGTCCGCTGTTGATGGTTCCAATCAACTGAAACAGCCCCACATCTGAAATTTTACTATAAAACACTTCTCTATCATCACCATCCATACCTGTGTCAGGATCTGAACCGGGACCGGCGATACCGCTTCCAAAGCCGTAATCAATATCGGCAGTATTGAATGAAATCGTTTCGCTGACAAAATGGACGCTGCCGTCAAGATAGAGAAAATTCGCACCTCCGCCGGAGTGATAACTGGAATACGCTTCGCTGCTGTCCGGCGCATTGAGTTTGTCGCTCACCGAGGAGGTAACTCTCCCTAACGGTCCTGCGGCGTGCGGTCCGGGCCACCAGCCGGCACCTTTTGTTGCACCGCTTTTTCGTTCTCCAAAACCGGCAACGTTGCTCAATCCGTCAATAATATCACCAAAAGTATATCGGATATTTCCCTGCCCGCTTCCTCGCCAAACCTCTTGCCAACTGGCAGGAAAAGGTCCCGTATTGATCGTAAAATTCCGCGTTGCACCTGCGTCCGGTGCTTCTGCCGGCGGGATACCGAACGAGAAAAATCCCCGATTGGCGAGATAATCTGTCCGTCCCAAGCCGCTGTTTTCGCCACTGGCAGTATCTGCGCCGGGGAATGACCAATGGTCATCGGGGTCTCTGCCTTCCGAATCCGAAGGGCAGGCATAACCGGCAATTTTCTGTTGGATGCCTTTATTCGGACTCACATCCGTATCATTGAGCCATGAATCATACGGCGTAGGGCTTTCTGATTGTCCCACTCCTACTTGAACATATAAAGCCGTTTGTTCGGCGAACGGCAATATGAGGGCGGTAACACCCCAGCCGGAATTCCTCGTCGTTTCGGTGCCGCCGCTCAGCGGTTCGTCGTGTGTATGCGGAACTAACTCTGCTGCCGGCGGCAGATAGTTGTTGGCATCGTGAAAGTTATGCAGTGCGATGCCGATTTGTTTGAGGTTGTTGGTACAGGACATTCTCCGCGCCGCCTCGCGTGCGGCTTGAACAGCCGGCAGCAGTAAGGCAATCAGGATACCGATGATGGCAATGACGACCAGTAATTCAACGAGAGTGAATCCGCAAGGCTTCTCTCTCTCTCTCTCTTACGTGAGGTCAATTTTGCAGCACTTTGCTGCTTCAAACTTGTTACGGACATATACTATCCTTTCTGTAAGGTGTTGGTTGCGGCAACAGTACCTCACTGCTGCCTCCTGTTTTCATAATTACTGGCAAGAACCGTGCCAAAAGAATTGCTATTTCGGTATTGGTAAAGAAAAAAAGAGGCTTCGCCCTTGTTTTTAAGGAGTTTAATTGTTCTTAAAAAATTATTTTGATAGATTGGCGTTTATTTTCAGACGGCGTTTTCCAACGAAACTAGACTATTTCACGGGCAAACTATCATATATCACGGTTTTGCCCGTGAAATATAACGGAAATGACTAACGCAACAGAGTCATTTCCTAGCCGTTTTTTAGGTTATGTTCTAAAATTATTATCTTGACATTTCCAGTTAAGATCCTTATCATTAGTGTATTGTGATTTCGTACCCAGTCAAGATATCCCATCAAGGAGTATATGCGATGATTTCAACCGCCCTGCAATGTCCTTTCTGCGGCAGTACCAATGTTGGCAAGGCTGGTACCAGTAACGGCAAAAAGCGATACAGTTGCCAAAACGAC
>JAITOZ010000115.1 GCA_031289675.1 Planctomycetaceae bacterium | reverse complement strand
AGGAACTGACGGGTTCGTGGGAGGTTACTTTCCCGGAAGGCTGGGGTGCTCCCCCTAATGCGGTTTTTGACAAGTTGAAGTCGTGGACGGATTTTGCAGAGCCGGGAATCAAGTATTTTTCAGGAACAGCAACTTACCGTAAGACTTTCACCGTTGGGAACGGGATGAAAGGGCTGCATTGTTTCCTTGACCTCGGCGAAGTTCGTGATGTTGCGGAAGTGTTTGTGAACGGCAAATCTGCCGGGATTTTATGGAAGAAGCCGTTCCGTACGGATATTACCGGTTTGGTGCGTGAGGGGGAGAACGAACTGAAAATTGAGGTTGTGAATTTGTGGGTCAATCGTTTGACGGGTGATATGCAGTTGAAACCGGAAGAGCGTTTTTGCCGAACCAATCATCCCTATATGACACGCGAAATATGGAGCGGGGGTGATGAAACGTACCGAGAACAGACCTCCGGTTTGCTCGGAGCAGTCAAACTGCTGTTTTGCTCCCCGCCGCTCCAGCAGTCTGCGGAGTTTAACACTCCGTCCGCAACGGCTTCAAGCGATGTTTATGGACGGATTCTTGACAATCAATCCATTGTTCTCGATACCAAACAGCGTTTCGCCGTTGAAAAATGTTTTGCCGAAGCCCTGTTCGCCGAAGGAAAAACTGCCGATGCCAAACGGCTCTGGGAAATTCTCAAACCCCGTGAAATAGAACTCGTTCGGGAATCGCTGAAGGAAGCCGGTGCTTCAAGTGAATTAAGCAAACTGTATCAGGATTATCGAAAAGAACAGGATGCCGAAGCCGGAAAGAATTGGGAACCGCCAAAACCGATTCCGCCGTTTCCTGCTGCGTTTGCACCAGCGAAAAAGTTTTTTGTTGCCGTTAACGGTCAAGCGAATAATGCCGGTACGGAATCAGAACCGTTCGCATCGCTCACCCAAGCACGCAATGCTGTTCGGAAACTAAAAGCGGAATCCGGTCTGCCGAACGGCGGAGTTGAAATTGTTATTCGCAGCGGTGTTTATCCTGTAACAGAAACATTTACGCTGACGGCACAGGATACGGGAACAGCAGCATCTCCGATTGTTTATCGGGCTTTCCCAAATGAGAAACCCGTTTTTTCCGGCGGAGTTACTGTTCAAAATTTCAAAAAAGTTGATGATTCAGAAATTTTGAAACGATTACCCGAAGAGGCACGAGGTAGGGTGTACGCTGCCGATGTTCCTCAAATCGCACAATTTCCGCCGGTTGCTCCGCGCGGTTACGGCAAGAACGGTCTCGGTGCCGCTCCAAGCGTTGAACTGTTTATCGGCAACAAGCCGCAGCAGATTGCCCGTTATCCCAATGCCGCTAAACCGGATGCGGCGGAACCATTGGAAGCCTCCGAAAAAGCATTTATCCGAACCGGCAAAGTCCATCAAGGCTTTGCCAATATGCCGGAATCAGGAAAAGCAGGTGTTTTTGAATATTCCGATATGCGGCACGAACGCTGGACGGAGGCACCGGATGCGATGCTCTTCGGTTATTGGTCGCGTCTTTGGGCAATGACAAGTTGCCGCATCAATAAAATCGATACGGAAACGAAACGGATTATTCTTGCAACAAATACTCCTTATGGACACCGTCAGAATATGCCGTATTACGCTTTTAATCTTCTCGAAGAAATCGACTTGCCGGGCGAATGGTATCTTGACCGGACTCATCACAAACTCTATCTTTATCCGCCGGAAGGTATCGCTCTGGACACCGTTCGGGTTCGGTTTTCCGCTTTCTCCAAAGATTTTTTGAACGTTAAAGACGTTTCGTTCACGACGTTTTACGGCTTGACGTTTGAAGAAGGCTCTGGTAATGCCGGCAGGGTTACGGGCGGCGAGGAAGTCCGGTTTGTCGGCTGCGGCTTTCACCGTTTCGGCAACTGGGGACTCGGCGTGGAAGGCTTGCGGCACGGCGTGTTGAGTTGTGATTTCACTGCGCTGGGCGGCGGCGGAGTCCGTTTGAAGGGCGGCGATATAAAAACGTTGATGCCCGGCGGCTGTTTCATCGAAAACTGCGTTGTAAACGATTTCAGCCGGATTGACCGCAATTATGCTCCGGCGGTGTTGGTTGACGGCGTTGCCAATCGGATTGCGCATAATTTGTTCTGCGATTCACCGGCTCACGCCGTCCGCTCCGAAGGTATGGAACAGGTCATTGAATTCAACGAAATTCACAGCGTCGTTTACGAATCGGACGACCAATCGGGCATCGACATTTGGGGCAATCCGTTTATGCGCGGCATTGTGATTCGGTACAATTACTGGCATCACATCGGCAGCGGACGGGACGTTGCGGGGCAATCCGGTATCCGGCTGGACGATATGATTAGCAGCGTGTTGATGTACGGAAACGTTTTTTTCCGGTCGAGCGGCGGAAAATTCGGCGGCATCCAGATTCACGGCGGTAAGGATAATATCATTGATAGTAATTTGATGATTGACTGTAAATATGCGGTTAGTTTTAGCCCTTGGAACGAAAAACGCTGGCTTGATAATCTTGAAAACAATTTTGGATTAAGGGCGAAAAAAAATGGTTTTGACCCCGACAACGAGATTTATCGTACAAGATATTCCGACTATGCCGAACTGAAACAAAATGCGGACAGGAATTTGATTTTACGAAACGCTGCTGTCGGCTGCGGCGATTTTGTCCGCAACAATCGCAGTAATGTGCGTAATGTACTGCTTGAAAACATTGTGCTGCCGTGGATGCCGGAATTGTTTACGGAGACTCAAGGATTACAAAAAGCGGGAGAGAGCCGGGTTCCGTCAGATGCCCGAAAAATTCGGAGCCGGCTTTCGATTCCGCAAAATTCGCCGCTGTACAGTTTGCTCGGTATCCGTCCGCTGCCGCTGGAATTGATGGGACTCTACATTGACGGAGTGCGGACAGAAATTCCTCAAACGCCGGTTACGCCGTTTTTCGTACTGGAATAAATTTTGTAACAGTTGTTCCGAATTGTTCCAAAGACGCTCCGATACCGAATTATTCGGGAACGAATTATGACCGGTTCAACATTCACACCGGCACATGGTCTTGCCAAAAGAAAACTCGCAAAGTTTAACGGTTGTGTTTCACAAATTTTTATGTTACGCTTGGAGGTGTGTGAGTTTCACTTCAATCACCGAAAAGAAAATATACACAATATCATCAAAAATTTGCTCAAAAAGCCGTGAGATGCTGGGCAAGAGCCTATCAATTTACAATGATGCACCGTCGTCTTTTTTTATCCTTGCCGGCAGTTGGTGCGTTTTTTTCGCCCGTCCTTTTGGCTCAAAGTGCAGAAAAACGACAACTACGGTATCATTTTCGTCAGGGTAAGACGCTCCGCTGGAACGTGCTGCAAACGTTAAAGATGAAAACTATCATCGCCGGCAAAGAAGAAATCATCGAAACATCGAGCCGGTCAGTGAAAATTTGGAAAACGCTTGAAGTGGATTCCGGCGGCAATGCCGAGTTTGAATACAGCGTGGACGATATTGAAATGCAGCAAAAGCAGACCGGCAGAGACGATGCCGCGTACAACAGCAGGCGGGACAAAACGATACCGGCGGCTTTTATCAATCTCCAAGGTAAAGTCGGCATACCGCTTGCCCGCATCAAAATTACGCCGCAGGGAAAAACAACGAAGAAGCCGCTGCGGATTTATGCCGGCAGTTACAGCGAGAACCGGATAACGATTCTCCTGCCGGAAGAACCGGTTACTATCGGCAGCGATTGGACGGAGCCGATGCCCAAAGAGTTGCCGATGCCCAACCGAAGAGTCAAAAAAGTCAAAACGCAGCAGCGTTTTACGTTGAAAAACCTGAACAATGGGTTGGCAAGTATTTCCTTTGTTTCTCAGATTCTGACTCCGCTCACACCGCAGGAAGAGGTCAAACTGGCGGACAGTTTTTCAAGCGGCGAAATTGAACTTGACTTGGATGCCGGTCATCTGATTCGCCAACAAACGACAGTAGAAAAGACGACGGTTGGTATTCAAGGCAATTCGGATTCCATTAATTACCTTGCCCGTCTTACAGAGTGCTGCTGCGGAAAGAGTGCGTGTCCGGTGTGCAGGAAATAGCGGACACGGAGAATTTTTGCAAGCAAAATCAATACTCTAGAACAGCCCTGCGGTTTTGACTGGAAATGATGAGCACACATCCCGGTCATTTCAAAGAGGACACAGTGTAACTATATGAAAATCGTTCTTGCTCAACCACGCGGATTTTGCAGCGGTGTCAAAAAAGCGGTACAACTGCTTGAATCGGCACTGGCACAAGTTGCCGGCACTTCTCCTCCTACCTCAATATATGTCTATCATCAAATCGTCCACAACACCTATATCGTTGAGGATTTTCAGCGGCGCGGCGTAATCTTTGTTGATTCTCTTGACGAAGTTCCCGATGGTTCACTGCTGTTGTTTTCCGCTCACGGTGTTGCACCTCGTATCCGCCTCGAAGCAGCGAAACAGCATCTCAAAACAATAGACGCAACCTGTTCGCTGGTCGATAATGCACATCAGTTGGCTCGTCATTATGCTGACGAGGGGTACAAAATCATTCTTATCGGACATCGGGGACACGATGAAATTACCGGTATTCAAGGCGAAGCACCCGAAGCGATTTACGTTGTCGAAAATGAAAAAGAAATCGAAGCACTGGACTTTCCGCCCGGCGAAAAGCTGGCGTATTTGACGCAAACAACGCTCTCATCAGCGGAAACGCAAAAGCAGATTGATTTATTGACAAGCCGGTTTCCGCAGATTCAAGGGCAGGCAAAGTCGAATATCTGTTCGGCAACGCAAAGCCGGCAAGATGCAGTTCGGCAACTCTCCGCCGGTGCCGATGCTGTCTTAATCATTGGCAGCAAAAACAGTTCCAACAGCCGGCGGCTCAAAGAAGTTGCCGAATCGATAGGGTTGCCGGCGTATCTGACGGACAGACCGGAAGATATTCCGATAGATTCGTTTGATACCGGCGATACAGTACTGATAACTGCCGGTGCGAGCGCGCCGGAACACCTTGTCAAAAGTTGCGTTGCCCTGCTGCAACAACACTTTGGGGCAGTAACTGATGCAGTTTCCTAATCGTTCAATTCCAGAGGAAAGTGATTATTCCTTTCTTCACTGCGGCGGTCAAACCCGCCGAGTTCTTTTGACTCTCCTTCGATTTTTACGCAAATATCCGCTAGCAAATATCTTTGTAATAAGAATTGATGGTATTACGGTTCACGCCAACCCATATCGACGCTGACACTGCCGTAATGTCCTGCAAAGCATTGCACTATCTCTTGCGTTTTTTATCGCTTAACCTGTGAAACGCACAGACTTACAGTACCTATACGTGAGATGCTCGGACGTGTATCATCCTATCACTCATTAGGTCCCATCGGAGGCTGTCTTTTTCGGCTATTGTTTGCTCTTTCGGCGGGAAAGCGGATAATGGCGGGTATTGGAAGCGTGAACACGCCCTGTCCGCCCGCGTTTTGGTCCCAAACCGGTAAGGTTCAGGTGAAATCCCCTCCATACTGCCGTTAGCCGCTCTCCACCCAGATGCAAAAAGTCCACACCCTTATCATCGGCAGCGGAGCCGCCGGTCTTTGTACTGCCGCAAGACTCCGCAGCGAAGGCATTGATGACATCCTCGTCGCCTCCGACGGTCTCGATAAAGGAACGTCCATTAACACTGGAAGCGATAAACAAACGTATTATAAAATTTCTCTGTGTGGAAAGGAGAATGACTCCGTTCACGATTTAGCCGCAACGCTCTATTGCGGGGGAGCAATGCACGGTGACATTGCCTTGACCGAAGCCGCTTTATCGGCGAGAGCCTTTATGCACCTCGTCAACCTCGGCGTAAAGTTTCCGACAGACCGTTACGGTCAATTTGCTGGTTACAAAACCGATCACGACCCGCGCCAGCGGGCAACGACAACCGGTCCCTATACTTCACGGGACATGTGTCTTGCCCTGATAAAACAGGTCAGAGAATTGCAAATTCCTGTCAAGGAAAACTATCATTGCGTTCGGTTGTTAGTTGAAAACAGCGTTTGTTACGGTGCGGTGTTCGAGATGCCGGACAGAACATACGTTGAGATTCTTGCCGATTACACCGTCTTTGCTGTCGGCGGTCCCGGCAATTTGTACGAAAAAAGCGTGTATCCTGAATCACAGGTCAGCAGTATCGGATTAGCACTGGAAATCGGCGCACAAGCCCATAATTTACCGGAGTCGCAATTTGGTTTAGCCTCAACGAAATTCCGCTGGAACGTTTCGGGAACTTATATGCAGGTCATTCCCCGTTTCGTTTCTACGGAAGAGGACGGCAGCGGTGAAGAAGAATTTTTGTTACAAAATAATATGCCGGCGGGCAGATTGTATTCGCTTATTTTTTTGAAGGGGTATCAGTGGCCCTTCGATGCCGCCAAAGCCGCTGACGGTTCTTCGCAAATTGACCTTTGGGTTCATCGGGAAACGCTTGAACGCCGCCGCAAGGTTTTTCTCGACTTTCGCAGTAATCCGCAAAATCTGGTATTCGGAGAATTACTGCCGGATGCGTACTGGTATCTTAAAAAATCGGGGGGATTGTTCGGCACACCGATAGATCGCCTTAGCGAAATGAATCCGGCGGCTATTCAACTTTATGCCGACCACAACATTGATTTACGTAACGAAATGCTGGAAATTGCGGTTTGTGCGCAGCACAACAACGGCGGTTTAGCCGCAACACATTGGTACGAATCGGTGAACGTTAAAAACCTCTTTCCCGTGGGCGAAGTCAACGGTTCGCACGGTATTACCCGCCCCGGCGGTGCGGCACTCAACGCCGGTCAAGCCGGTGCGTTTCGGGCGGCGGAATACATTGCTCATAAACGGGGAAGGGAGAGCCGAGAATTAACAATGGAGAATACAAGGCGAAAGTTCTGCCGAAGCGGTGCTGATGACGCTATGTTCCATCAGCCGTCTTATTCTCAATTACAGCAATTAATGTCCCGGTGTGGAGGGATTTTTCGCCGCAAGGAGGAGTTACCGCAAGCCGTCCGTGCGGCAAGAGAAATCTATTTGCAAACCCGTTCGTCTCTTGCCTTGACGTATTATGTTTATTTGGATGCCGTTCGGTTTTCTGCCGAAGCCGGTGTCGGCAGCCGGGGCAGTGCTTTGCTGTTGGACAATGGTCGTGTTACGGCGGAAAATCCCGACTTCCGCCGCAAAGTGCTGGTGAGTTGGTTCGATGCAGAAACAAGTACGGCGAAACACCGTTTTGAGGATTGCCGACCGATACCGGAGTCGGACCTGTGGTTTGAAACGGCTTGGAAATCCTGCCGCAGCGGGGACATATACACGTGATAGTGCCGGTCGCCCTCCCGTACGGGAAAGAACACAAAGTGTTGGGAACTTCTAAAAACCCAATATTTTTGTAAAATATTTGTTGTAAGTCTTTATTTTTCAATAATCGGATTTGCTAAAATGGGGTTTTTAGCGGTTCCCGGTTGTTTATTCGGTTTGGAGAATAATTTGATTATCATCTCTAGTGCTTTTGCCGGCAGTCCGTCCATACTCGTCCACATGAAATGCCCATATTCATCCTCGACCTTTATCATTGACCCGTGTTTCTCGACAACTTTTGGTGTCTGACCTAAAACGGTTGCACGGGGAGATTCGCTTATATCGACTCGTTTGCCGGAACGCAGATCGTCATCCCGCTGCTGTTGTTCCTCTTTCGATTTTGCAATGACTAATCTATTTTCGTCCGATAGTACGGTTTTCTCTCTGGCTTCGATGTCCTTCGTTTTTGTATCCAGAGCGGCAACGTTATTCTTGTATTCATCTTGCCATTTTTTCTTGTTCGTCTCAAAAGTATTCTTTTCGGTTTTCAAGTTCTTCTCTTAGACATTCAGAGCAGCAACTTTGTTATTGTAATTCTCCTCTTTTTGCGTAATCATTGTTTGAGCATCGTTTTTGGCTTGTTGGATTTCCTGTTGTGTTTGCTTTTTGATTTTGGCAATAAGTGTTTCGGCATCGTTAACTTTCTTGTCCGCTTCATTCACTTTTGCTTGTGCGGCGGCTTCGATTTTTGCAATGCGCTTATTGGCATTTTCATTTGCCGATTCGTTTGCTGATTGAATTGCCAGGTTTTTTGCTGCTTCTGCACCGGCTATTTCCATATTTGTGCCGGTTTCAATTTTGGCAATTTGATCAGCGGCGTTCTGTTCGGCATCTTTGACTTTCTTGTCTGTCTCTGTTTGTATTGCGGCAATGCGGGCATCGCTTTGAGACGCTATCCGATTTGCCGCCGCTGTACTGTGTCTGAAGTATGAGATTAGACCGGAAGCAAAAAGCACGACACACGCCGCTGCAATAATTGCCGCCCACTTTTGGAAAACGGCGTTATCTTTTTCGGCAACGGCAGGAGTCACTACATTCTTCTTATAATTGTCTAGTTCTTGAAAACTATGAAACCCATCATCTGCAATAATTGCCGCATTCTTTTGGAAAACGGCGTTATCTTTTTCGGCAACGGCAAGTGTCACTACATTCTTCTCATAATCGTCTATTTCTTGAGACACAGAATCCCATCTCAGAAATCGAGGATCATCAGGTTCTTGAAACGTATCATCAGGTTCTTGCAAAGCAGCATCACGTTCTTGCAAAGCAGCATCCCGTTCTCGCAAAGCAACATCACGTTCTTGAAACGCAGCATCCCGTTCTCGCAAAATCTCATATTTTTCCTTCCACGATACGCTGTATCGTAATCGTCTTTCAACGTCTTGCAGATCTTTTTCCTTATCTTTGAGCAACTGCTCCAGATTTTGTTTTTCTTGTTTAATTTCCGATACTTCTTGTTCTGTACCTGCTTGATTTGCTGATTGCCCTTCAACTTCTTGCAGATTTTTTTTCGTATCTTCGAGCGACTGCTCCAGTGTTTGCTTTTCTCGTTCAAGTTCCGATACTTCATCTTGAATAGATTCGATTCTTCTACCATATCTTGTTTCAGTCCTTTTTGATTTTGCCCAACTTCGTTTTCGTTCTTCATCCCGGTCTGGTGCAGGATCCCTTATAAACGAGGGGAAAACGACTGTTGACAGCAAATCTTGAGTGGACAGAATCTCCATTGTGATACTTTCGTAAAAGTCATTTAATGAAGTATGGACATATTCGTTATGGTCAAAATGGTAAAGCACCAGTATTTTACCGAAAGAGCATTTTTTGAATTCTTTCTGTATCGTTTCGCTCGGTGCTGTCCCTGATGTGATAATGATTAAGTTAGCATTTTCGTTCTGACTGTTTTCGTTGAAGCAGCGGCACAAACATTCAAAGCCGCTGTCTGCATTGACTTCTTCTGCCGATGCCAATTCCGGTAATTCCGGATTGTCTTTCCAAGACGATAGCCCGCGAGTAACCTCCGCTTGCTGCGCAAATGATATGATACAGCAGGAAGTATCTAAATAAGTTTCCTCTTGTAATATAGACACAACGTCATTCAGCACCGTTTTCATTGCCTGAAACGGTTCGCCTGACATTGCCTTCGATGTGTCAATCAGAATATAAACAGGGGCGGTCATTTAATTTTTATCGGTTCACAAATCTTACTCTTGCTTTTTGTGCAGTATCGGACGTAGAAAATAACAATTCTAATCCGTCCCTCAATTCAACAGATTGATCAATCGGAACATATTCACCTGTTGTCAGGTTCTTCATATTGTTCAATGCGACATTAGTCAGATACCATCGTTGATTATTCAAAAGTGAGAAACAACCGACCGATCCCTCCCGCTCGTCTTCCGGCAGTTGTTCGCTATCACGCCTGTCCTCCCTGGCATGCCATAGACGAAGGCATAAGTTGTGATGAACGTTTAGGCGATGTCCTGTCAGCGTGCCGTCCTTTCGAAAAAAATCTAGCACCGGCAGCACGCCGCTATACGGCGTTCCGCAATACGGACATTTCAGATGTTTCGTATCGTAAACAACGTACCAACGTTTCGGGCAGGTATCATTTCCGCACGGCACAAGTAAATCCCTTGTTTGTAGCAGAGCAGATTCCCACATTCCCGCAGTGGGACGGCGTTTTTGTTTATGCAGTCCATCAATGAACGCCTTTTCAAATAATTCTCGCAGGTGGGGACCGTGTATCGTGTAGGGTGTTTGCTGCGGATCAATCCAATGTTGCTTCTCATACTGTCTTTCATGACACGGATGGGACTTGTCCGTCGGATGCTCAACAAACAATGCTTTCTGACCGCACAGCATTTCTATGTTTTTTTTATAATCGATCTCGCCGTCTTTTGCCTGCTGAACATATAATCTTTTGCTCAACAGCGGATGGCGATGAAACAAAAGTATGTAAATCAACACCGCAAGCGAGTGCAAATCTGTTTCAATGCACGGTTTGGACGGTTCGGTTTTGTGATAAATTTCAGGTGCCACATATCCGTGTGTACCGGAAACTTCTGCCTCATGTGTCTTCGGCACAACAAGTCCGTCAAGATCAATGATACAGGCTCTGCCGGTCAACGGGTCAACAAGAACATTGTTACACGACAAATCACTATGCGCCAGACCGCTGTTATTGAGCCAGCGAACCCCGCGGGCAATTTCCGAACACGCTTGAACATAACCTTTCAGGTCGCCTGTTTCAGCGGCTGGCAACTTGTCAAAAACACCTGTTGCCACCATCCTACCTTCTTCCATTCCCAAACAATTTATCATCAGATTTTGAAAAGCAAAAACGGACTTTTCGTCTTTGTCCATACCGACGGGCTTCTCTTTAAACCGATAACGAGATTGGCACGGCGGCATAACGAAACCGTGTTTGCCGTTCCATTGAAATGACTTTTCAGGCCAGCAATCAAGCACGTGATCTTTCCAGTATTCACCGCTATTCCCTCCATAAAGTTTTTCGCGTTTAGCTATCAAATCTTTAAGCCATTTCTCCTGTTTCTCATTTCGCGACTCTTTATAAATAGCCACAACGTACTGGTTCTGCGGATGCCAATAAACATCTTTCTTGGCACCTGATGCATGTTCATCGGTGAGTCTGAATTCAACGGTCGTCCCGTCCTCTGCTATTGCTTTTTCTACGGACATTACTCTATTTTGCTGTATTGTTACGGACAATCAAAATCGTCCTGTCATCGCGGTTAGCTCTCGCATAAATATCTATTAGCCACTTTAACAATGCTTCGGACTTTGCTTGCGGGGTAAGTTGTGCATCAAAAACTTCGGGACAAGGTTTTGCTTCAACACCGTCTTTGCAGCCGTTCCGCAGACGTTCCTCGTAAAACATTAACCAACACTGTTCATCTCGCACTACTGCGGCATCTGATGGAAAGAACGGGTCAGACACACCGTCGGTCATAAATATCATCGCTTCAAAGGAATCGCAGAATGAAAACCGGCATCGGCTTCGGATTTGTTCAGGCTCGTTTTCTCCCTGTTGCGTCAAAAAACGTGTTGTGTTTGGCAGTTCTCCCCAGTCAGGTATGCCGAGAACAAACACTTTATCCGGCGGAAAGTTCCCCCCGCTAACCGTTGGACGCAAAACTGCTGCCGCACCGTCACCGACCCAATACGAAGCAATGAACCAGCCGCCGTGATTGTTATTTAATTCGGGAAACCATCGGAACGCTGCGCAAAGCAATGTCGTATGATAATCCTTCAACACCGTTCCCTCTCGTTTATTATGCTCTTCGTCTATTGCCTGATATGCGGCAATAACCGCATCATAAAGCACTTTACCGAGTTGCGTCTTGTTAACGTATTCATTTTCTTTTTCAATCGGCAATTTACCGTTTGCTTTGATAAATTCATCACGCCAACTTGATAAACCGGACAGTTTGAATTCCTCCGTAAGTGTTTCCCGCAACTTTTTAATGACGGTTCGCGATGCCAGTTCGGAACCTTTTCGGGAATACCTGTAGGAACCGCCGCCATCGGCAACGGCGACGAAATTCCAATGGGTATCCTTGTCGAATTCAAAATGAAACGCATCGTCCCGCGGCTCGCCTTTGTCAGCGTGTTCTCTTCCCCGTGCCGATGCGGCAATGACTTCAAACGGCACGGCGGACGGAGTATCGATTTCTATCGGAGCGGCCGGAACTGTTTCGCCTTTTGCCAAACCTAACACTTTCGGCTGACCATCGTCATATTTTTCGGTATTGCTTAAAATAACACCGTTTTCGGCAGTATCATTGTTGTATCCTTCGTAATCAGCAACTGACAAATTCGGGCTTTCCAATGACCTTGGATTAGGGTCAATGTAGAAACGAACTGTTTTAGTATAGTTGTCAAAACAAGGACGAACTAAAGGACGAACTAACACCTTGTCGCCGCGGAACGCTTTCGTCGGCGTTCCTGAAATTTTGACTTTTCCGGCAACGATTTCGGCCTTGAGACCGATATCTTTCAGGTCTCCCACTAAATCTACAGTCCGCAAATCGGAATTACCGGCACTGCTTGTAAGGTCTGCAAGCCATTCGTAAGGAACGTTGACCATTCCGTTAGGAATGGTCAACGTGGCAATCTTTTGCTTAATGACGTTCTCTGCTTCACTACTGACATCAGCGTAAAACAGAACGATACTCGACCCCGACTGATTATTTATGTCCATCTTTTTATTCTGATAGATTATTGGACTGACGCACGGACTCGGACCATTCCCGGCGGAAGCGGAGGCATAACTGCCTCTTCTTGTGTTCCGGTGATAGTGGCTTGCGCCATATTCTCAGTACTTTTAGCAAGCCATTTGAAGCACGCACGCCACTTGTCGGGTGTCATTTCATTCATTTGATACGTGCTGTTCGGTGCTATCCGTGTCAGTATGGACGTTTCCACTCTGGGGCCGGCAGCAACTGCTATGACGAAACTCCATGGGCTGTTACCGCTGAGTCGTTTGTAACCCAAAAACTCTTGCAGTCCCGATTCGTATTCGTCGGTCGGCATTCCGTCGGTCATAATGATGAGCGATGGCAGATAGTCAGCGTCCCCTGTCGGCAATCCCTCTTCGACCCGGGCGAAGTAGTAATCCTCTTTAGCGAGCTCAACAAGCTTCTTCAAAGCACTACCGAACGGAGTGTTACCGTTTGCTTCTAAATCCGGCGGTATGAATTGACCTATTGGCTCTAGCGTACCATCCTTGACTCCGCCGCCGAATGTAATCACGCGAATATGTCCCGTTTCGGCAAAACTTTGGGTTGGATCCACGAGGGCGGCACGTAGATCAACGAGACCGTTATTGATGGCAGTGATCCCGGTTAGATCCACATTACCCTCCCTATCCTTCCCCAGAGAGTCGGAAGTATCGAGAAGCAGGTATAAAATTTGGCGGGAGCTGTGTCCTCTGGGTGCTATGGGCATAATCTTTTTATCTGCCGATTTTGGCAGAAATGGTAAGGGTTGTTAGCGAGATCGCAAGCAAGACCGCTTCTAGAACAGGAGCGGTGCGTTCATAAGATAGGTTTCTTCCCACCGACGAAAGTGGTGCGCTGCAAAATACACCGAAATCACACCGCTAAAGATGCCTATTGGTAGTGCGCAGACGCTCCCTCCTCGGGAGCCACGCAGTATCCACCACCATTAAGCAATCTTCACTCGGCTTTCGCCGCTCGTCTGTGAAAATTACCAATCCGTCACAGTGTTTTCACACAATAACGGCTTATGAATTTGCTGACGTACTCTAAATTTTACTTTTTGGATTTTGTTATTCCAGTCGTTATTCTGTCCGCTGTAAAAACAACACACAAAATAATAACGGCGAGTATCATATCCGATTCTAAAAATGTTGCAATGGGGGGAGCGGAATTTTTGGAAAAATCATCGCAGCGAATCGATGTTCCATAAAGGTTAAATCAGAGCCGCCATCGTAAGAATGTCCGCAGTCTTGCGATAGCGGCTCTGAAATATGGGTGGTGTTATAAATTAAGGGGCTGGCATAGATAATAGCTTAACAATACCCAATAAATGTACTTATTTTAATTTTTCAAACATTCTATCACGACGAAAGATTGTTGCAAAAGGGGGGGAGTTGTTAATACGCTTTCCTCCTTATTTGATTTTCACCTCGCGAACATCAATTTGTCCTGAAGCGAGCGGCAGACCGAGAAGCAAAATTGCCTCGCGAACCTGCGGCGGCACCGGAATATCCTGTGAAACCGTTTTCCAACCGAACGTTCCAGTAGAGCGTCCCAATGGAATCATCGTAATTTGCCGGCGGTTTTCATCGTAGAACAATAATGATGCCGTCGGGGTCATCACCGCACCTTGCTGCGCAACGACCTTTTCGCCGCACAAACCGTATTCGATATGCAGCATTTTCACCGAACGTCCGTCCAGAGCAAAACCTTGCAGCATTTGAGACAGTGCTGCCGGTACCGTCTGACCATCAACCTTTTCCGGCTTCTTTCGTGAAAATCGGGCAGCGAACGGGGCAGCATCCGGCTCAAGCAGTGTAACGTTGCGGACATAATGCCAGCCGGCAGGCGTACCATCGGCATTCCGTTTTTCAAAGTTTCCGTTTGTCAAACGCGAATTGGATGTGTCTTGTGTATCCTTGTCTTGCGAACGCTGTTTTTCTGCTTCGCCGGTCATCGGAACGAACAGGACTTGCTGCAAGCGTTCTTTCTGTAATTTGCCGCCGTTTTTTTTGCAAAGGTAAAACGCTTGCTGATACCGTTCGCCGACGGGAATAATCATCCGCCCGCCTTCTTTGAGTTGGTCAACAAGCGGCTGCGGGACGGCATCGGGCGAACACGTTACAATAATACTGTTGAACGGGGCGGCTTCTTGCCAGCCTTTGTAACCGTCGCCGATGCGGACGTGAACATTGTTAAAGCCGAGTCCGTTGAGACGTTTTTCGGCTTGTTTTCCAAGAGGTTCAACGATTTCGATACTATAAACGTCTTTGACGAGCAGACTCAACACAGCGGCTTGGTATCCGCTGCCGGTGCCGATTTCGAGAACCTTGTCTGCCGGTTTGGGATTAAGTTGCTGCGTCATAAAGGCAACGATGTAGGGAGGCGAAATGGTTTGTCCGCTGCCGATGGATATTGCCGTATCCCAATAGGCTTGCTGCTGATATTGCGGCGGAACAAACCGATGACGGGGAATGCGTTTCATCACGTCAATGACGGCGGTATCGGTCAAGCCGCCTTGCGGCAGAAGCAGGTTATTGACCATCGCTTCGGCACTCTTCAATACCGGCAATGACGCGGCAGAAACCTTACTGCCGGAGATATTACCGGTAACACCGCCGTCCGCCCCGATGCAGGTATCCCCGCTATTTTGGAACAAAAAGGCAGTAAAAAAAGATGCTGTAAAACAGGCAACAAAAAGAAATGACCGGATAGACATAATTTTACTCACAGGTTGTTCCCGCGTACTCTAAAAATTGTCCCTTGTCTTAATCAAACCGTCTGATAAACCGCTGTTCTGACGGTGTTTGATCAAGCGCACCGCTGGGACGGTCGCCTTCGATTTTGGGACCGATGTCGCTGCGTGTAAAGGGGTCGAAGCGTTTCATTCGTTCCTGTTGTTCCGAAATATGACCGGGATGCACGATGTCCGGCAATCGAAACCTTTCCCGGTCGCAAATGCAGCCGGAGGCGGATAACAGCAGCAAAATAAAGACACCAAAACGCAGCATAACGGATAGTAACCATTAAGATAATGTAAGTCAACGGATATTTCCTAACGGACCGCCTCTGAGCGTCTGCCGGTTACATCACGGTTGCAGCAACAGCAATACACGCCAAGACCAGAAATATCACGCCGTTAAAATATAATGCGTCCGTGCCGATGACGGCATAGCAGTACAACTCGGCAACGGCAACTCCCCAAATGGCAGCGGCGAGACAAAGCCAGCGGAGAAAGGAAAAACGGACATACAAATTTTGTGCGGTGTGCGGCAGAGTACGGGGAGCCGCTTGCGGCAATGCGTTTTTTGGAACCGCCGAAAAAATTTGCGATGCGGAAAAAACTTCGGAATCCAATCTTTTCCGCTGCCGGACAGCCGATTCATTTTGCCAAAAACTGTCAATCTCGCCGAACGGCACAACCGGCACATTTTTTTTAACTCTACCGTTATGGGAACTATTGTTGTTCGGGCTGCTGCCGGACGAATCCAGCGTAATCAATTCGATTTTCGGAACGCTCACCTTACTGTTGGCGAGGTCCCGCTGCCAATGCTGGGAATTGATTTCAAGTTGTTCCTGACGTTCCAGAATATCATTCAATCGGCGGCGGAGAATCAGACACCAAACGAACGCAACAGGTCCGCTAAGAACAATGCACAGGGCAAAAACGCCGGCAATGTACGGGTCAATGGACAACGTGATACCGTTTAGATTAAGGGTAAAATAGTAATTGTCCATATCGTTTAGGCAAAATTCTTGGCAGGAGGATGTGTGCCGACAGGTCTATCTGTAATATCTATTTTCCGTTATTTTCCGTGTTTTGTCCATTTAGGCAATTCCGGTCTGCTCAAAGTGCAAATAAAATTGGCTGCGCTTTTGCTTGCGCTTCGCTGCGCTGGCTGTGTTATCATTCCTGCGATAATTCCCTTATTATTTTTTTCCCTTGCCTCTGTTTTTATTTCCTGTATAATGGGCGGAAAGTAATTTAACCCCTTTGGTTCCCAATGGCAGAATCGGACAAGAATATCGGACATATTACGCAGGTCATCGGCTCGACTTTTGATGCCGAGTTTGACGAAGCACAGCTTCCGGCAATCTATAATGCCGTTCGCATTGACAGCGGCGATGATCACAAAGGGGTGAAAATTCATCTCGTCGGTGAAATTCAGCAGCACCTCGGCGGCGGAAAAGTCCGCTGCGTTGCCCTCGGTACAACCGACGGACTCGTCCGCGGGATGGACTGCGTTGATACCGGCGCACCCGTTACCGTTCCCGTCGGAAAAGAAACGCTCGGCAGGGTTTTCAATCTGCTCGGCGAACCCGTTGACAAAAAAGGTCCCGTCAATGCTGCCGAATACCGCCCCATTCACCGTGATGCCCCGCCGATTACCGACCTCGCAACGAAAACCGAAGTCTTTCCGACAGGTATCAAAGTTATTGACCTGCTGACCCCGTTCGTCCGCGGCGGTAAAGCCGGTCTTTTCGGCGGGGCAGGTCTCGGAAAAACCGTTATTCTGCAAGAATTGATTGCCCGAATCGCCTCCGCACACGGCGGAAACTCCGTCTTTGCCGGTGTCGGCGAAAGAACCCGCGAAGGAAATGACCTTTGGCTCGAAATGTCCGAAGCGAAAATCGGCAACACCGGTCGAAGCGTCATTGAACAAACAACGATGGTCTTCGGTCAGATGAACGAACCGCCGGGGGCAAGGCTTCGGGTCGCTCTGTCCGCCCTGACGATGGCAGAGTATTTTCGTGACGTAACCGGTACGGACGTGCTGCTCTTTGTCGATAACATTTTCCGTTTCTCGCAAGCCGGTTCGGAAGTTTCCGCTTTGTTGGGACGTATGCCGTCAGCAGTGGGTTATCAGCCGACGCTGGCTTCGGAAATGGGGGCGTTGCAGGAACGGATAGCATCAACAAGTAAGGGGGCAATCACATCGGTTCAAGCGGTGTATGTTCCGGCAGATGACCCGACTGACCCTGCACCGGCAACGGCATTCGGACAGTTGGATGCGTTCATTTATCTGGAACGGGCTATTTCCGAAAAGGGTATTTATCCGGCAGTTGACCCGCTGGCATCATCAAGCCGGGTGCTTGACCCGCAGTATGTCGGACAGCGGCATTATGATTGTGCCAGAACCGTTCAACAGACGTTACAGCGGTATCGGGAATTGCAGGACATTATCGCTATTCTCGGTGTTGATGAATTGGCGGAAGAGGACAAACTGATAGTGCATCGGGCAAGACGTATGGAGCGTTTCCTTTCGCAGCCGTTTTTGGTAGCGGAGGTTTTCACCGGCAAGCCGGGCGAAATTACGCCGCTCGAAGACACGATTCGTTCGTTTGAGGAAATCGCTTCCGGCAAATGGGATAATCTTTCCGAACAGGCATTTATGTACGTCGGTTCTATTGAGCAAGCCGCCGAACAGGAAGAAAAACTCCAAGCCGCCGCAAAGAAAAAGTCAGCGTAGAATGTGTAACAAACGGGGAACACGAGGCTTGTTCCCCGCCGCCTTAACACGGTACGGATATACTGGCACCGGGCATTCGGGAACCTGATGATGCTGTTGCGGTTCAGTTTATGGATATGTTGCCGTTGACCCCGAACTTTGGTGTTGTTCTACAATTACTGAATGATCCAATTATATCCGAAAAACCAGAAGTTTATCACCAATCCAACACAGATTTTGTGCATTTGC
>JAITOZ010000056.1 GCA_031289675.1 Planctomycetaceae bacterium | reverse complement strand
ATTGACCTCACGTAAGTGTAAGAGAGAGAGAGAGAACAATCCCATAGGATAGGCTTCACTCTCGTCGAACTTCTTGTCGTCATTGCCATCATCGGCATACTGATTGCCCTCTTGCTTCCCGCCGTCCAAGCCGCACGGGAAGCAGCACGAAGAATGCAATGCTCCAACAATCTCAAGCAACTCGGATTGGCGGTCCACAACTATCACGATACCTACAATGCTCTGCCGCCGCGGGCAATCGGTCCAGCCCGTCTGACCATTTTCGGACTCCTCTTTCCCTATATCGAGCAGCCCGCAATGTTCGACATTATCATCAATACCACCGCCCACTATGACGGCACAACCAACAGATCAACCGGTGTAAGTCACTCCGGCGACGGTATTGCGGCAAACGTCGGCGGAGCCTGGTGGTGGAACTACACACAAGCAGCCGGCGGAACAGTAACAGCGACTGGTTGCAGCCAAATGACCTTCGGTACAAGCAACAACGGTTGCATACACACGGCTGCCCTGACTGATGAAGAAAAACGCGGGCTTGCCTCTGTCGGGGCGTATTTTTGTCCGTCTTCCGGCAGAACAGCACCAAGTTATACCGTAGGACACGCTTATTCAGGACCGATGGCAGATTATGTGATTGCAGAAACCGCCGGTTTCACCGACACAGAAATGACTGTTTATGCGGCAAACAGCACGACGGTCGCAGCAAACGGAACTGCTCTGAACGCAAACGCCGTCGGCGGCGGTGCCATTACCACCAGTTGGATGCGCTGTTATCAGGGGGCATCTATTATAAATGCGGTGACAGAAGGACACGGTTTGGATGGCGGCGGTGACTGGGGTTCCGAATGGGCTTATAATCTTCGCGGTCCGTTTACATTTCCTCAAGTAACCCGTATTGGAACAAAGGGAAACAATACGAACGGCGGTTACATCGTTTCGTGGACACCGACCGATAATTTTTCACGCTGGTCTGACGGAACGTCCAATCAAATCTGTATTGGAGAAAAACATTACTCCAAGAGTAATCCGCTTATCAAAGGAAATTCGGCTCCCAATGCTTGGGGATCCGTTGACGAGAACGGTATCGGCAAGGGCGAAATGGGAACCGACTTTTCTTACTTGGCGGCAAGCGGCGGAAACATTACTTTTGTCTGTAAAAATGTCAGAACGTTCGACAACGAGTTGGGAGTCATTTCCACGTACCGCGACATTGTTGATGCGGAAGAATACAACACCTCTCACGGTTCGGATACCGCGTACGTCATCACTTCCGGGGGAGGCGGTCAGTTCTACGACCCGAACGCCGCTCTTTTCGGTTCTTTACATACGGGGGTGAGCAACTTTGTTTTCGGCGACGGCAGCGTTCATACGCTTTCCGTAACGGCGGCAACACGCATCCTGCGCTGTCTGACCGATGTTCGGGACGGCAATGCCGCATCGATTCCGTAGTTTTTTCAAATTGAGAATTGATAATTGATAATGGAGAATTACAGAAAACGGAAAACCGGTTCAGCATAGAATCGTGTCCTAAATTCTCCATTATCAATTCTCAATTTATTCCAATTGTCCATTTTCAATTCAATACAATGATGAAACATTTCATAACTTTCACACTATTATTGCTCGCCGCCGGCTGCAGCGGGAAGGTTTCGCTGACGGGGAAGGTTACTTTCTCTGATGACGGCGCACCGGTTACTTACGGCTTCATTATGTTCGAGTCGGCAAAAGAGAGCCTTCGGGCAAAAATCAATTTAGACGGCACTTACGCTGCCGGTTCGCTTTCGCAGAACGACGGGGTTTTGCCCGGACAGTATCGTGTTCGGCTGATATTTACGGACGTTGCGAACCCCGATGCCAAACCGGCGGGGAAAGCGAAAGACGGCGAGGAGTCGGGCGGTTATGTTCCGCAGGGACGGATTCGCACGATTGACCCGAAGTACGAACAGGCAACGACTTCCGGCTTGGTTGTCGATGTGAAGGGCGGTACGGTCTATAACTTCACTGTTGACCGCTGTCCGCCGGAAAAACAGAAGTTCCAGCGATAGAGGGTCAAATGCGGGGAGACCAGCATAAATGAAAAAATGCGGGGAAGAGTGAGTTCTGTTTCGGCTACGGTTCGTTGAAACAAATATTGACCGCTCCCGCTCTAAAACAGTGAATTAAAATAAAGGTCACCCGCGTTTTTAGGCAATTATCTATGCCAGCCCCTTTCTATACAGTCTCTTTTCAAACACTATTCCAAGACATTGACAGGACGGACGACAAGGGGGCAGTCCCGGCGCAGTTCTTTGCGGTTTGTCAGTTGTACAATCAGTTCAAGTTTCCACGTGATTTCATTATTTTCCTGCCGAAAAGAGTGCATCGCTCCGTGCGGCAATTGTAACGAAAATTCTTTATCAAGCGGCATCTCCGGCGACGTGCTGAAATTCGGCTGCGCAAAAAGTGTTTGCCGAAAAACTTCTTTTCGGCTCGTTGCCGTGTCCGTCCCCTGATGAAACCGGGCAATTTCCTCACACACTAAATCAGTTTGCAGCAACTGAAAGTGAAAAATACCGTTTTGAAAAAGCAGTATCCGATACTTTCTGCCGGGATAGACCGGATGGTCGGATAATTCCAACAGCGTCGGGGCAACACGCAGGATCGTCCAAAGCCGACCAAGCACGCCGCAGAGCAAAAGGATTCCCACTGTACAAAATAAGGCACGCATCACGATGCCGACAAACTGGTCAACTCCGTTTTCCGCCGGCACAACCAATAAGTGAATCAGAATACCGGCGGCGACAACGTTCCAAGTGGCAGCGAAAACCATCAGTCCGACCATCGGCATTATCGGTCTGCTGCCGAGCGGCAGACGATATGCAAGACGAGTGCCGGGGCTTTCATTAACCGTCCGTATGTCCGGCACGGTTCGCCACAAATCGGTTTGAGTCCCCGCCGGCGAGACGAGTACTGATTGCCGCTCCTTCGAAACGGCAAGATAACGGAACGATTGAAAAAAGCCGATGAGTCCGGGAACGATGAGAGCAAAGGAAAGTATCAGAATGCACCAGTTCCAAATCGAAATGTTCCAGACAGCGACTACCGATTCAGGACGTTCGGCATTGTACCAGATGGGAATCCGGCTGCCTGGAACAAACGTCTTAAGAGCGTTTTCGGCTTCCTGCCGGTCAATGGTATAACCGCTGCCGGTGAGTGTTGGATAATCGAACGTCCAAATGCTGTACGTGCGGTCATCTACCCTGTATTCCATCCGCACTTCAGGACGGCAAAGCGTTGTGATACCGGAATTTTGTCTATTGCCTTTCTTTTCAGCAATTTGCTTTTCAGCAATCCGCACTTCGGCAACAGTACCTCTCGACGGAACAAAAGCCTGATAAAGTATCAACTGCGGTATACCCCACGTTGCCGATTGCAAGACAAAGACCACCGAACCGACGACAATCATCGTCAGAAAGGCAGCCGCCTCACCCCACCGGATTTTGCTCAACGGAAAACGGAAAATAATCTAACTCCTGTTAGAGAGGGTATGTCTTGAAACTTTAATTCGTTGCGATAATAGGAGTTGTCTAAAAAGTTGGGGCAAGTTACACTTTTGTTTTTGAGTAATGAATTCGGAACAAAGAAACGTCCAATGACCCGGAAACATTATGACCCGGATGGAACCAATTTACAACGGTCGTTTATCAAAAGATACTTGCCGAAACAAAAAATCAAGCGGCACGCTAACTACACCGTAAACGGTTCACTTACAACCGCCGCCGAAACGTTGCCGAAGGAATCCAACGCTTTGACCGAAGCAACTAATTGTTTGCCCTTCGGTAAATCGTTGAATTCCACTGTCAATTTTTCCGGCTGCTGAATCGTCAAGTAAAACTGTGAAAACTGCTTGTATGAAGCAACGGTTTCATCGCCGGCTTTGATGTCAATGATGTACCGGAACACAATATCACTGTCCGTTGCTTGCGGATACGTAACCAACGCTCCGCTGCCGCTAACCGACACCTTTGGTTTTGCACTGTCCGCAAACTTTGGGGATTCTTTGTCGGATACTTCGCGGTAGTTTTTCTTTTTCCAATCGACATCCCAAGGCGTGTAAACAACGTTCCGCCGCAAATCCCAGCGTTCAATGTGCAGTTTGCTGCCGGCGTGGACGTTGACAATCAAACCGTCCTGCACGTCGCCGCTGCCTTCGGGACTAATCCCGTTGCTCACTTCCTTTTCTTCGATACACGCATAAAAGCAACTGCCGTCGTTGATTGCGGTGTACTTGTCTTGGAAAATCATCCGCTGGTCACCGACCGGTGTGTGCGTATGTCCGTTGAAGACGACAACTTGCGGATATTTTTCAAGGTACGGCGGCAGCACAGTGTTACCCCACGAGTGTGAGCCGTAAGATGTTTTTGCCGGCGGAATGTGAAAGAACACGAAAATCGGCTTATCGGGATACTTTTTGTCGGCATCGGCAAGCGATTCTTTGAGAAACTGTTGTCCTTCGGCGTTGTAATCGTTGACCGACCCGCCGGACATGGAAACCGTGATGAACGGATACCCTTTGATGTCGATGTACTGATGCTTCGGCTGCCCGATTTTCTCAGCGTAATTTTTTTCCGCACCTTCCTTGTTGTAGAATTCGTGATTGCCCATCAGAAAGACAACCCGCTGCGATGCGGGAACGATTTTATCGTCCTTATAGACCTTGAGCAGTTGGTCGTACTGCGCTGCCTGCCCGTTGTTTGTTAAGTCGCCGATGATAATGATTGCATCAAGTTTTCCCTGCCGCAGGAGATTCTGCACAACGCGGATGTTGCGGGGAATACCGCCGCCTGCCCCGCCGCCGAAGTGCGTATCGGAAATCACGGCGAACCGCGGAAGAGTGTTATTGAGCGGTTGCCCTTGGGCAACGCTGCTTGCCCCGCTAGCAAAAACAGCAGAGGCTAAAGCCGCCCCGCTACATACGGAGGAAACCTGTAAAAATTGACGGCGTTTCATTGATTTTGCAAATGCTGGCGATGGTTGCGATTAAACGCACACCGCCGTGAGTGTATCCGCTTAATCGCCGGCTGTCAACTTCCGCAAGGGATACGTCACGCCGACTTTGCAATCGGCGTGTTCCATTGACAAGATTGCCGATAAGTTACAATTACGCAACACAATTAACGGAAGAAACATTATGCACGCTTTGTCTTGAGAGAAATAGACGGCAATGTTACTGTAAATTTTTAATCGTTTGCACGATTTTTCTTGTTTTTCACGGTGCTTGCGCTGTGCAGTAACGCCGGATACGCCCAAGTCAACAAGGAAGCCAAAGCGGGTAATTGGTTAGAATTGACAAATTGGTAACTTCTAAAAACCTCGTTTTCTACAAAACGCTGTCGTTGAAAAAATGAGGATTTTCGATAAATTTTTGAGCGAAAAATTGAGTTTTTAGAAGTTTCCAATTAAGGGAACAAAGTTCCATTTCTGTCGGTGTCCGGCAGGAACATTTAGATGGGCAGCCCTAAATCGGCTGTTGAGCAAGTAGCCAGCGGTCTTATCTTGCGTTGGTGCAGTCCAATTTGATTTTGCCGTTCTCCGGCTGGATGCGGAAAACATAGTCCGTCTGTTCTGCGGGTTTTTCAAACGTGCCTTCCTGACACACAAGGACGTATTCAAATTTCTCAAAGACGGCTTTGACCTTCCGTTTTTCAACGGATACAAACGGCAATTCTTTTCCCGCAGCGGTTTTCAATTCCAAAGCCCACGAACCGTCCGATGTGATTTCCAGCGAGTCCTCTTTGAAAAGGAGACGGAACGTTTGTCCCGAAGGTGCTGCCGTTTCAACTTTCAGGACATTCTTTTCCGTTGGTGTAAGCACAGGATTTCCCAACGGCAACTCGGCTGCTTTGCCCGTCTCATCAATCTGGACAAAACGCAAGCCCGCCAAATTGTCCGGCGTACTCCAAACATTTCCATCAACCACCGGCAGGGTTTTATAGATACATTGCATTGACGTTCCCGCCTTGTCCGCATACGCCGATGCAAGCCGTTCGTCAAAAAGATGAATGTCCCGAAAGCGAAACGCATTACCCTTCCAGAGCAGATTCACACGGTAATACCGGCTGTTAAACCAGACGGTTTGATGTCCTTTATTCTGAATATCGGAAAGTGCGCTCAATGCCGTCGGCGGTGTAACAGGAAATTGCTCTTTGAACCATTTGCCCGACGTTTCCAGTGTTTCTATGCGAATCCTGTTTTGCTTTTGCCATTCCGCAAGCAAAGGAATTTGAAATTCCAAACCGTTCTTCATTGCATTCCAACCAAAAGAATTTTCCTGTCCTGCCTGAACGTAATTAAAACCTAAAGCGGGATCGTCGAACATGACTTTGAAAAACCATTTGACCCATTCCTCATTACCGCCGCCGTGTCGATAGACGGGTTCCAGAGAGACAACCCCCTGCCGTCTGCCGCCCAAGCCGGTGTCATATTGATAAATCGGGTCGCTGCCTAACATTCGGAATACCGGTACAGGGATTTGCGCTTCGGTATGCTGTGCAGGCATATAAGCATTTTTCCGGCTTGGATAATACGCTCCGTTCCAATATCCGCCCCACAGCGTGTAACCGTCTGTTCCGATTTGGTCTTTGCAATTACACGAAGCGGTGATGTGATATTTATCCGACATATACGCCAGAGTATGGGCATCAATAAACCACGAACCGACCGAGGCGGGATATTTTCCGAAAAGGGACTTGAACTTTTCCATATAAACGTCTGCCAATTTTTCCCGTTCCTGCGGTGTGTAGCCGGTGGCAAAACCGACATTGGCGTGCCAGTCCCACGGAAAACGTCCCCGCCATTTGATACCGGCGGCTTCAACGTGCGGCTGTGTAATTTCCCACCAGACACCAATTTCGGAATCTTTCGGCAATTCGTCTTTTAACAAGGCGATATACTTGGGATTGATAAGGGCATCGTATTGCAGCAGAAACGTTCCCGGCAACTGATGCTGTTTCAATAACTTAACTTGTTCGACGACAGTTTGATACAAATATTCATCGGGAAAATCCGTGTGGTTACGCGGTTCTATTTGCCGGATAAAATTGATGATGTTCACAACCCGCGGCACATCATCGGCACAACACAAACGGCTGCCGGCAGCAAACAGTGCAGCAAACAACAAACAGGAGAAAATCAGATTTTTTGTCATAGCAATACTCTCCGCCCGGCGGCGGAGTTGAAACGGACAGCGGGGGAACAGCCCCGCTGCAATACCTTAACTGTCAAACTATCATACGCACGCATCGTGCAGGAATTGTCAGCCGCTGTCAGGCGGTTTTATAGTTTTTCAGAAAATTACCGGAAAACTTTCAGCGGAAACGCCGTTTTACTGCCCTATCAAACCCGCATCGATGTACTGTCCACCGGTCGTGTTGGAACATTCGATTGCCAAAACGTTCCTGCCGGTTTTAAGCGGAGCGGCATCCACAGTGAACGTTTCATATTGGTTCGTGTAAAACAAACCATCCTTGATTTTCACCCCGTTTAAGTACACAACAGGACTCTCATCGTAATACATCCGCAATTCCAATGTCTTGTCCGACAATCCCTGCCGCTGCGTTTCACTTAACTCAAACGTTCGGCGAAGGTAAATCTTATTCGATTTCCAAACAGTATTCGGCGAACGGGCAATGTTCGGTTCTGCCGCACCGAACGGTGCCGCTCCGCTCTTCCACGCCGAATCATCAAAGTCCGGCGAAATCCAATCGTCCGCAGGCTTCCTCTCGGTGTATTTCCACACCGGCGGCAAATCCGCTGTCGGCGTAAGCACTTCACCCATCGGCAGCGGCGAATCATCACCGCTGGCAAACTTGCGGAACAACGGCAACTCCTGCGGACGATACGGCATACCATCCGCCTTGATTAAGTCGTGCTGCCAAACGGCAGGTTCAGGCGTTCCCTTTTTACTGCCCCAATGAAAATACGTCTGCGTTCTGCCCGCAACAAGTCCCCAGTTATAAATCCCAATCCCGTGTTCGGCAAAAAGCGGAAACATCTTTTGCGGCAAATTATCGCCGTTCTGCCGCAAAAGCCATTCCGTACAAAAAACCGGTCGGCAATAACGTTCGCACACCGCTATTTTCGTTTTCATTCCCTCAACTTTATCGTAACCGTGAAACGAAATGACATCGGAATCGGACAGAAACATTTTGTTCATACGGTTATTGAAATTTCTCCACGCCCCTATCGTCAACGGCTGCAACGGTTTCATTTCTCTTGCCCAAACAAACGTGTTCTTAATAAAATCAAAATGCTTATCACCCATTCCGCTGTTGCCCGGTTCATTGTATAAATCCCAAACGAGTATCCGCTTGTCCTGTCCGAACGTTTTCACCATATCTTGCAGATACGCTTTCAACTTCGGCTCTGCGGACGAGTCGGTCAGCATCGCCAGCGGCGGACTTGAAACCCAGCCGCTGTTATGCACGCCCGGTACGGGTTCGGGTTGCTTGCCGATTTTTGCAACGCCGCCCTGAAAATTGCAGTCATCGAAAAGTATCGGCATCACGCTGATTTTATGCTTTTCGGCAATATCCAAAAACGCCGCAAAGTTCTTTTTGAACGTCTCTGCTTCCGCTTCCCAAACGCCGTAATTGAGAAAAACCCGAACGGAATTGATACCCCAGTTTTCTGCCCAACTGAGTTCCTTGTCAATCGTTTCCTTATCGAATGTCGATGATTGCCACATTTCAATATCGTTCACTGCCGTTGACGGAAGAAAATTCACGCCGGTAATCCGTGTCTTTTCAACAAGCACGGCGGCGTACCAATTCGTTGCCTTTTCGATACTCCATTGCCCTTCAAGCAGCACATCCGCTTTGCAAAGTTGCTTGATAAAATCAATTTCATCTTGTTTGTACGGTGTAAAATCGGTGTTGTATAAGTCGTGCTGCCAAAGTCCGGTGTACGGCAATTTTTCCGGTCGGTGTCCCCAAGAAAGATGCGTTTGCGTCTTGCCCTGCACCAAGCCCCAGATGTAACTACCAACATTGTTCTTTTTCAGTTCCGGCATAATGTCGAACAACACCGAACCGTTGGGGCGGTTCAGCCATTCGGTACACCAAACGGGACGGTTAAACTTTTTCCATTGGGCGATTTGCTGCATCATTACCGGTTGTTTTCCGTAACAATGAAACGTGATAACGTCCGAATTATCCGCAACAATCTTGTTGAGTTCAGCGTTGCCGTTCCAGGCGGCAGCGGTAAGCGGCTGCGAAGGATTGACCGCTCTTGCCCAGGCGAAAACCTTTTTCACCAGCGGAATACTTTTGATGCGGCGGTTGGTCGGTTCGTTATACACATCCCAGGCGAGAATACGGGAATCATCTTTGAACTTGCCGATGAAATTTTTGACGTATTTTTCGAGTTTCGGATGTTCGTTTTCGTCTTCGACCATTTTACGTCCCGGCGATTGCCGCCAGCCCCATGCGTACCAGCCGATAACCGGTTCGGACTGCTTGCCGACTGTTGCGGGTTTTTCCGGTTCAAAAATGCAGTCGTCAAAAAGCACGGGCATCACTTTGATTTTATGCTTTTCGCAGATACCGAGAAAATGGTCAAAGGTTTTGTGCAGATATTCGGCATCGTCTTCGTACAGAATGTACGGTACGAGAACACGGACGGTGTTAAATCCAAGGTCTTCGGCGAGTGTGAGTTCCTTGTCGATGAGGTCGGGATTGTAACTTGTCTTATCGAACATTTCGATAGAGTTGACGGAGTTGGACGAGATGTAATTCGTTCCCGTCAGCCAGCCGAGCGGTTTCGCCCAATCGTTTGCCTTTTCAGCAGACCATTGTCCATCCGCCGCAAACGCAGCAGCACTGATTACAAAAAGTAAAATCACCGGTAGAGTGTGTTTCATTGTGTTTTAAGGAGTTAGGGGAAGAACAGCGTTCATCGTATTCATTGTCCGTTTTTTTGCGTGTTTGTCAATCCCTGTAAGTGAACTGCAAGCGGCAGGCACTGTCATTGCTCCGCTTTTACCGGAGTTCAGGCAACACATAAAGCCGTCCGGCGTTCGGCTGGCTGTTCGGTTCGATACGGTGCGGTCGGGTCGATACGAAGCGGCTTGCGTGTTTGGCTCAAAAGGGACATCACCGCAAAAACGGGACAAGAAGGGAGCATAAAACTTTATCGGGTATTTTTTTTAGAAATAATTTTTTGAACATAAGGTTTTCATTTGTCCGCCCCCTTATTTTCTCCGTTACCCTTAATAGCACAGGTTTCCATTCATTGTTTCCCCTTATTTGTAAATGAAGGGAATAAGGGTAAATTGATAATTGATAATTAGAAGAAAACGGAAAATCGGTTCGGTGTAGAATCGTATCCTAATTATCAATTCTCCATTTTCAATTATCAATTCCCAACTCCGCCCTCCTTCTACTTCCCCGCCGGCTCTCCTTCCAGAGTCAGCACCAGTTTGTCGTTCCTGCCGGACTTGACGGCTATCTTCAGGTCTGACGTTTCCGCTTTAAGGTACTTCTCCGGTATCCGCTGTATCTGCGTCGGATTATACTCCTTGCCCTCCGCCTTCAGTTTCCGTACCTCCGCCGCCGGAAGAACGCCTTCCAAATGGACTTTCGTTACAGAAATTAAATACTCCCCCGGCTGCACTCCGTCGTTAGAGTGCAATGTCGTAACCCGAAAATTACCGGAAGCATCGCTCACCGCACCCGCAGCCCGAAGTCCCTCCGTAACCGGCAAAAGGGAAATCGTTGCCCCGTCAAGAGGCTGACCGTTTAACGTTATCGTCCCGCTGACTTGAGCGAGACCCTGCAACCCCCGCTGTCCGCAGCCGGCGGCGAACAACACCAACAATAGTGTAATGGTAATAATATGTTTCATAAGTGTGATGGTTAAGTGGTGAGTGACGAGTGACTAGTGGTGAGTGACTAGTGGTGAGTTATCCATTTCGACCGCAGGTCGAATGACTCGCCACTTGCCGCTCATCACTAGCCGCTACTATCTACGGCATTGCCGTTGCCTC
>JAITOZ010000288.1 GCA_031289675.1 Planctomycetaceae bacterium | reverse complement strand
TGCATTGTTTTTCTCCATAAAAAGGTAAAATCCTAAATCTTTCTGCCTATCATTACGAAAAATCTTGGCGGGAGTATGATGAATTCCCCTAAATTTTTCAAAATTTAGGAAACAACGCCGTTTACCTTGCGAAAGCAGATTGCCGATAGCATCGACCACCCTGCAACTTCCGATAGGTTTTACAGCAATACGGGTCATCAACTCACTAGCCCTTTTAGAACGTTTAATTATTTCCCAAACAAAACGTTCGGATTCTTCATCTTCCACGTAAATAAAACATTCGGGATGTCCCTTTTCATCCATTGACGACAACGCAAATTTAGCCGAAACGTGATAAAACACCTCTTTTTTTTCGCTCGATTGAAAGAGCATAATTCGTCCTTCCATCGGCAGTTCTTCCAGTACATACGCACTATGCGTTGATAAAATAATCTGCCACTTCTTTAGCGTCAACGCTCCCTAGCATTTTTTTCGTTTTCTGCCATAATACGGCGGCAATCATATTTCTATAAGGAGAACCCGAATGTCCCGCACATCACGCCGCCGGTTTTTGCAAACCGCTGCCAGTACAGCCGCTTTGACCCCCTATATTCTTTCCAGCGCACAGCCCGTCCGTGCTCAAGCCCCCAGCGACCGCCTGCGGATGGGCTGTATCGGAGTCGGCTCAATGGGCAAAGGAGATGCTCAAGGATTCAATAACCTCGTTGATATCGTTGCCGTCTGCGATGCGGATTCCAAGCACCTTGAAGAGGCACAAAATTCTCCGAATATCGGACGAAAGGATTCCGACGGCAAGAAAATCAATCCCGACGCTTATAAGGATTACCGTAAAATCCTTGAACGAAAAGACATTGACGTTGTTACCGTCATTACCGTTGACCATTGGCACGTCAAAATCGCCGTCGAGGCGTTGCAGGCAGGTAAGCATGTTTTTTGTCAAAAGCCGCTTACGCTGACCGTTGAAGAAAACAAACTTATCCGGGCGGCACACAAGAAATACAACGACAGGGTATTTCAGGTCGGCACGCAGCAGCGCAGCGAAGTCGAACGGTTTATGACAGCGGTTCTGATGGTGCAAAAAGGACTCCTAGGAGACATTACGCGCGTTGTCTGTCATATTGACGGCAGTCCGACAAGTCCGGTCATTCCCGAAGCCGCGGTTCCTGCCGAACTCGACTGGGAACTCTGGCAGGGACAAACACCGTCCGTAAAATACATTGCCTCCCCCGAAATGGGCGGCGAACGGGGAAGAACCCCGTGGCCCAAGCACAGCCGGACGCATTACGAGTACCGCTGGTGGTACGAATACTCCGGCGGAAAATTCACCGACTGGGGGGCGCATCATATCGACATCGCTCTTTGGGCGATTGACCAAATCAATCCCGGTCAGGGACCGCTGAGTTTTAATCCGCGCATTGCTGAACATCCGGTTCCGTTCAAAAACGGCTATCCGACCGAAACCGACCGGTATAACACATCGCATAAATTCGACATCGAATGTCAATTCGGCAACGGAATCGTGATGAATGTGGTTAGCCATAGTCCCGACGGCAACGGTATCTTGTTCGAGGGAACGAAAGGAAAAATCCACGTCAGCCGGGGACGTATCAAAGGAAAGCCGTTTGAAGACATCGGCGGGAAATTGACCGACCGGGGCGGTTCTGTTGCCTATAAAGATATGCCGGAACTGCAAAAGATTCTCCCTTGGGAAGATTACGTCAAACTCTTCAAGGGCAAGCCGGTCGAAGGACACAAACAAAATTTCATCCGCTGCATTAAGGAAGGCGGCGAAACGCTGTCCGATGTAACAACGCATCTGCAAACGATGAACGCCTGCCATCTCAGTTGTATTGCCGCCCGATTGGGACGTGAAGTCAAGTGGGATCCGAAGACGGAAACAACCGGCGATGCAGAATCGGCAGCGTTTCTTGCCCGCGAACGGCGGAAAGGCTATGACATTCAGGTTTAATGGGCAATGGAGAAATTTGCCGGCACCTTGATTACAGTCCGCTTGCGTTTAGCCTCGATAGGATGTACTCTGTCGGGGCTATTGCAATGCCGGTCACTCCTTTGGAAATCTATTGGGTGTTGTTAACTGATTATAGTTTTGTTTGATTTTTGTATTAGCAGATTGATGGAGTATTCGATCCTATATTCTGCTTTTGAGCAGGAGCAGCATTTGTTTTTCGTTGAAATCTTGCCGGGTAATAATGACGTATCCCCGCAGTATATCCCTCCGCGGTATAAGTTTCCGCTTTCGTCTGCCAATGCTACTCCGGCGGAACAAACTCTTCATAACTTCGCCAATAGTCCGAAGCAATCCATTGCATTCGACAGCCTTTTATCTGGTCCCATAACTTCATCTCGTCTGCGTCGAGCGGTCGCCGATGCCTTCAAAATACATCTTTTGTGCTAACCGGTGTGTTTCGGCAGATTTGAGCATTGGACCTTTGAACAACAGTGTAATGGTATCGGCAATCTTTGCATAAATACCGTTGCCGAGATTCTCACCTGCTTCGGGGTCGCCGATTCGATTACCGAGTTCCCTCATCACATTGCCGCCGAAATGTCCGTTTGCATCATAACCAAGTCCGCTCAAAGTTCCGTTCAAGAACGGATTATAAGATTGTTTGTTCGCTTCTACTCCGTCCTCCATTACTTTCATAACGTTCGTTTCGTTACGAAGACCCTGCTGCTGTCTGGCGTATCCGGCAGCCAACATTTTATCCAAATTTTCACCTACGATGTCCGGTCTTGCTTTCTGGAATTGTTCAAGCCAAGCCTTTTGTTCCGGCGTTGCGTTGTCCTTGGCATCCATCGTCCGATAAAGCATCTTCGCATCGGCATCACTGACTTCAAGATCATTCAATTCATTCAACTTCCCTTGCCTTCTCATCGCAGGGGCGATTTGAGCATTGTACTTATTGAGCAAATAGTAATAGCGTTCCTTATCGCTCTGACGCAAACTATCGTAGTTGCTGATATTGTCTCTGCCTTCTCCGATATCTCTTAAAATTTTGTTATTCTCGTCGTTCTTTGGTGTCCTGTCCAAACCGTATTGCAGAGCAAAATCATCGGCTTCCGTCTTCCGTTGAGCCGCGGCTTCGGCTGCGCTGCCGGGCTGATATTGCGGCTTCCCTGTGAAATATCCCCAGTACGTATTTCTTTTTCCGGTAGAGTCGAACCCTGTATTTGCGTTGGCAACTGCCGGCTTCTGCGATTCACTCGCCTTGTTCTGGTCTTGAATCGCCTTGTTTTTGTATGCGTTCGCCCATACCTTTTCAGCATTGGACGTATCAGAAAGAGGGACAGCATTGCCCTTATATCTCGTAGGTTCGGCAACGGCCGTCTTTTCAAATACACCAGAATACTTCATAAAACTTTCCCGTATGAATACACCCTTATTATGACAGTTTTATATGGGCTAAAAAAAAAATAACAACACAGATTACTCCGTGTTGTTATTTTCTTATTCTTTCTTGCTTTCTTCGGATTTGCTTTCTTTGGATCCGATCCGCAAAAGACGCCCTAATAAGCAGAAAAAACATGTTAGCGGGACAATAACCGTCCAAAAGCTGTAGCGGCTACTAGCACTTCTCTCTTTCCATTCGGCTTTTCGATTGGCTTCAGACTTCTTGTCCATCTTTTGGTAGTTAAGCACGTTTGCTATCGTAAACGCTGTCTCATCAATTGCAGAAGTTACTTTTTCTACCGTTTTACCGAGTATATTGTCGCTGCGAAAAACGGCAGACGCAACCAACGGCATCACGCTCGCAATGCCACAAATAGCGAGGTAAATCAACAATAGGAATACAAATCCTACGAATGCAGAAATGACTTTCATCATCTTTCACCCCCTTTCAAAGGTTAAGTTCTCACATATTTATAACGCTTTTTGGGGCGATTTGTAAGGGGGTAGGGGGAGGGGTAAAATCAATTAAGCAATTCTGCGGATACTATCGGCTGTACGTAGGTAAAACAACAGCATTTTATCCGATTGGGTAAAAAAGACAATAGATTCTCTGTCTTGCCTATTTTACCCATTTTGTAGCGGAGGACTGTCTGTCAAGACTTGACCAAATCGCTGAGACGTCCGCCGAACACGAAAAAAGATGTCAGGGTTTTCGGTGATTGCGATGCTCTCTCGGCAATTTGCGAGGCAACGCTGCACGATGTACCGGAAGGAATCGGTGTTGAAATTGTAAAAACAAAAGACCAGGATAAGGCGGATGATCATTTGACGATTACTGTTACAATAAATGCGAACGTACTGCTCGGCAATTTTGAGGGAAACGTATGTTTCGGAACTTTCGGCAATCGGGAATATCTTGTGTCTATCAACGGAGAAGTCCGGAGTGAATGACGATGAAGGGAATCTTGAATTGCCCTATATGATTATGTACCGCCGTTCATTTAATTTTGTTTTTGAATCTTTGTCCTTACAGGACAGAATTGTTTAGAGTGCAATCAGCGTTGCCATCATTTCGTCAATGATGGTTACAATGCGGGAGTTTGCCTGAAACATACGCTGATACATCATCATCAATATCGTTTCCTCGTCAATGTTAACACCGCTGATAGAGTCCCGCTGTGCCTGCAACGATTCCGTGTAAAGCATATCCGATGCCGCCGCCGCTTTGACCGATGATGCCGCTAACATTGTTTCCGAAACGATTCCGTCGTAACGCCCGACCAGCGAATAACCGCCGAGTTTCGAGTTCGATGCCGTTCCCAATGCCGCTAACAAAACGCCGTTTTCCGCATCGTTGCCGACTCCGCCGAGACTTACCGCAAACAATGCCGGATTATCTAAAACACGTTCATTGATTCCCAGCGAACCGGCTTTCGTTCCCGTAAAAAACGTGTTCAAACCGAGTTTCGATAAAGCACCGCTGGTATCGTTGGCAAAACCGAAGTCAATATCAGCATTATCTGTATGAATTTCCAACTCGCCGACACTGTTGACCGTTGCCGTCAAACCGTCTATGGCATTGATTGCGGCGGCAATATCGTTATAGGACGTTCCGCTTTTACCGGCAGCGACAAACATATCCGCTAGTGTCTCTACCTCCTTCGGCGTACCATCCGCTTTAACCTCAATGTAGGTTTCCGTCGTTGTGCCGGTTTTTTTATTATAGATTTGGATATAAAATCCGCCGTTCTCTAATCCCTCGATGACGGCATCGGGATTTTCGGTCTTGGCAAGCGAAGTCAATTCGCTGTATCCCGTCAAACCTTGTCCAGAAGCATAAATTTCATTAAACGTCTGAACTAACTGACCGGCAAAGGCGTTAAGTTGTTTCCGGTAACCGCCGAGTATCGTTTGGTGCGCCGAATATAAGCCGGCAACAAATCCGCTGCGGACATCCAGCGGCGACATTTCATCGCCGATACAAAGTTGTGCCGCAATCACATCATCGACCGTTTTGCCTGCTGCCGCCCCGACTTTGACTTCCGCCTTGAAACCATCTGTAAGGAGAATGTCCGAACCGCAATAAATAGTTACGCCTTTCGTCTGGCTGCTTTCTTTTGTACTGATTTGAATGTAATTCGATAATTCCGATAACGCATTGAGACGTTCATCTCTCAAACCGACGGCTTGGCTGCCGCTCTTTGTTTCCGTCAATGTAATGTTCTTATTCAGTGCGTCAATCTTGCTGAGCAGCCGGTTGATTTCTCCGGCAGCATCGTTCACCGCCTGATTAACATCCCGCTGCATATCGGCAACCGCTTTGTCAAGACGGTTAATATCGTTTACTAACTTTACACCGGCTTCGGCAGTCATTGCCCGATAAGCAACATCTTCGGGATGATTGAGAACGTTGTCTATCGAGTTGAAGAAGGCGTTGATGGACGAACTCAAATCGGTATCGGTCGTTTCGTTGAGTAAGGCTTCGAGTTGCGTATAAAATTTTTCCTGCGTACCGGTTGCAAAGGCATTGCTGGTTGAATTGCGGAGACGTTCTTCGAGAAAATTGTCGATGACCTGAACGATACCGGCGACCCGAACGCCGGTGCCGACGACGTTACCGCTACCGAGCCGGCGGCTGGTGCCGGTTTCGAGAATGAGGCTTTCACGGGCGTAACCTGGAGTCTCGACGTTATTTAAGTTCTGACCGCTAACTTGAAGTCCAAGTTGACTGGCACTTAACGCGTACGAAGCCTGATGGAGAGTATCGAAAAGGTACATTGTACCACGTATTATCGTTCTTTACAGAATAACTCCTTCAATCGCTACAAAGCGAACGGCAAAGTTTGTGCAGATTACCCAAATCGGCAGCAGGAAGCAGGGCGTGGGGCGAGTTTTTTACTACAGGGAACCTCTAATAACCCTCCTTTGCATTAGTTTGCGATTGAAAAATAGGGGATTTTCTGTGTGATATATTGGGTTTTTAGAGGTTCCCTAAAGAGATGTTTTCACCGGGTGTGTAAAAATTTGTCGGGTGCTGTTTTTATTCCTACTGGGACAAAACTTGCGTAACCCTTATTTTCATTTTCCGCCCCCCTTAATAGTAATGCGTCTTCAAACTCTTACCCTTAT
>JAITOZ010000278.1 GCA_031289675.1 Planctomycetaceae bacterium | reverse complement strand
TGAAGTCCTCAAAGCAGTGAAAAAAGCCGCCACAGAAACCGAAGTTATCGTCATCACCGCCAATGATTCGGTCGAAATTGCCGTTGAAGCGATGCGGGGCGGTGCTTTTAATTATCTGCAAAAACCGCTCGACTTGAAACAACTGCGTGCCATTGTCGAACGTGCTGCCGAAAGTTCTAAACTCCGCCGCATCAATCGGGATTTGGAACGCCGTCTCGACGAAAAATTCGGTTTTTCCGGTGTACTCGGCAATTCGCCGCAAATGCTTGCCGTTGTTGAACGGCTGCGGCGTATTGCCCCGACAGATGCTGCCGTCCTGATACAAGGCGAAACAGGTACCGGCAAAGAATTATTCGCTCAATCGCTGCATCAAAACAGTCTCCGCAAAATAAAGCCGTTCGTTGCACTGAATTGCGGAGCGTTGAGCGAAAATATATTAGAAAGTGAACTCTTCGGACATACAAAAGGTTCGTTCACCGGAGCCATAGATGACCGCATCGGCAAATTTGAACATGCCAACGGCGGAACAATGTTCCTCGATGAAGTCGGCGATATGCCGATGCCGACGCAAATCAAACTGCTTCGAGTGTTGGAAAACGGCGAAATCACCCGCGTCGGTTCGAATGAAACGAAAAAAGTCAATGTCCGCATCCTCTCGGCAACGAACCGGAATTTGGAAGAAGCCGTTGCTGCGGGAACGTTTCGCGAAGACCTGTATCACCGTTTGAAAGTTGTAACAATAAAGATACCGCCTCTGCGGGAGCGGAGTGCGGACATACCGGTTTTGCTCGACCATTTTGTCCGGCACTTTGCGGCAAAGTACAGTAAAATAATCAAAGGCATTGCCCCGCCAGCCCGCAAGATTCTCTTCAACTTCGATTGGACGGGAAACGTGCGGCAACTGCGGAATGTTACAGAAAGTATGGTCGTGGTTGATTACGATGAACTGATTGATATGGACGATTTGCCCGAAGAAATCGGCGGTGTATTGAGTTTGCCGCCGGAACGCAAACCGGCAATGGTTTACGCTTTGAAAGAGGAAACGTCTCACACGTCGTCTTTGCGTGAACTTGTCGGCAAATCGTTGGAAGAAATTGACCGGCTGTTTATTACCGAAACGCTGGCAGCAACGGACGGCAACCGCGAGGAAGCGGCGAGAATGCTCAATATCGGTGAACGGACATTGTACCGCAAAATAAAGGAATACGGTTAACGATGTAGGCAATATTGCTTCTGAAATGATATTGCATTTATATCCCGGCAGAGGTACAATGACGTACGTTACGGCATTGATGCCGATTACTTGGAGAACAACCAATGCAAATGAACAGAAAAGAGTTTGTAAAGTCCCTGATGTTAACCGGCACTGCTTTGACTGCCGGAACGTTCGGAAGCCTGGAAGTCATCACCCAAGCCGCGGACGAGAACGCCCCCGCTGACCTCGTTGCGGTAATGGACGGCGAACCGGATGTGATGTTCCAAAAAGCCCTTGAAGCACTCGGCGGTATCGGACGGTTCGTTAAGAAAGGACAGAAAATTGTCATTAAACCCAACATCGGTTGGGATAAGACCCCCGAAATGGCGGCAGATACGAATCCGATTCTCATCGGCGAAATGGTGAAAACCATTCTCGCAGCCGGTGCGGCGGAAGTCGTGGTGTTCGACAGCACCTGCGACCTTTGGACGAACACCTATAAAAACAGCGGCATTGAGAAAGCCGTGAAAGATGCCGGCGGCAAAATGGCAAACGGAGACCCGCACGCCGAAGGAAACTTTGAAACCGTCAAACTGCCCCGCGGAGTAAAACTCAAGGAGGTACAGATGCACAAGGCAATTCTGGCGTGCGATGCGTGGTTTAACGTCCCCATACTGAAAGTTCATAGCGGTGCCAATATAACGATAGCGATGAAAAACTGTATGGGGCTTGTCAGCAAGAAAAGCCAACGGACTTTTCACCAAATCGACTTGCAGCAATGCATCGCTGACATTTGCACGTGGGAAAAGAAGCCGGTGCTGAACGTCATTGATGCATACCGGATTATGAAATCAAACGGTCCCAGAGGGCGTTCCGAAGCCGATGCCGTGTTGACGAAAGCATTAATCGCCTCGCCGGACATCGTTGCCGCCGATACCGCTGCCGTGAAACTCGCCTTTAGCGTAACAAATATCGGACTGGAAAAAGCAACACACATCACTGCCGGCGAAGAATTGAAACTCGGCACAACGAAACTCGATAGTTTGAACGTCAAACGAATTCGGGTTTAAGACCGCAGCCGGTCAGGCTTTTGCCGGATAGTCTTTCTGTCCGGCTTGATTTTAGACATTTTCCCAAATGAATGTACCCAAATATGTGCGTGCTGCCGTTGCCTTTTGCTGTTTCGCTGCGGTTGTGCTGTTCTTCCTCGACTTCACACAAACGCTGCCCGATGCACTGCATCGGCTCGCGGACATCCAGTTCGTCCCGCTGCTCGTCAGCGGCTCCTTGATATTCATCTGCGTTTATCTTGCCGTAACGCTGCTCTTCGGCAGGATTTATTGCTCCGTTATTTGCCCGCTCGGAGTGATGCAGGACATTTTTTCCCGACTCGGCAAAATACGCAATAAAAAACGTTCCGCCTTCAAATACAGAAAGGAATCCTCTGTTCTGCGCAACATATTTTTCATTCTCTTTCTTATCGGATTAGCCGACTTTCCCGTTTTTGTTACTCTTCTCGATCCTTACAGCAATTTCGGACGGATAATGACCGCCGTCTTTCTGCCGGTTATTGTTTCCGCAAATAATTTTGTAACAGAAATAACGGATTCCGGTTTTCTCCGTTTTCATTCCCTTAATACGGCACTGCCCGCCGTTGTGCTTGCCGCTGCGGTATTTGTTTTCGTTGCCGCTTTGTCCTTTTTTCGGGGACGGCGTTATTGTAATATTATTTGTCCTGTCGGAACGCTGCTCGGTTTCCTGTCGCGGTTTTCCTTTTTCCGAATCCGCATCCAATCCGGCTGCGTTTCCTGCGGACTGTGCGAAAAGGCGTGCAAAGGAGAGTGTATCGACAGCAAGGCAAAAACGGTGGACGCATCCCGCTGCGTAATGTGTTTTAATTGTTTAGGAGTATGCAAAAAAAATTCGATTGCCTTCACAACCGGTATCCGTGTTCATCCGCTTCCTTCGGCGAAGACAGATGTCTCCGTTCCCGCCCCGACGGCGGTAATACCGGTTCAGGCATCGGCACTGCCGCTGCGGCGCACGTTTCTCCAATGGTTCCTAGTTTCTCTGGGGCTGCCGGCGATATTCGGCTCGGCAAAACGGGCGGGGGCGGCAGCAAATACTGCTGATGCTGCCGCCGGTCTGCCGACGGGTGTGAGTAAAATCGGTTACAAAATGTCGTTTCCTGTTTTGCCGCCGGGAGCGTCATCGTTCGGACGTTTTCGCCGTCATTGTACAGGCTGCCTGCTTTGTGTAACAAAATGTCCGGCAAATATCATCGTGCCGTCAGGAACGGAATTGGGACTCGCCGGTTTTATGCAGCCGATTATAAAGTTTGCTAACGGCTTTTGTAATTATGACTGCACGATTTGCAGCCGTATTTGCCCTACTCACGCTCTTAAAGGTTTGAAGGTCGATGAAAAACATGCAACGCAAATAGGACGGGTTGTGTTTCTCAAAGAAAATTGCGTTGTTCCGAATCAAGAGACGAACTGCGGTGCCTGTGCTGAACATTGTCCGACGGGGGCGGTTAAAATGCAGCCTTACGGCGACCCGCAAAAATCGCTTACGATTCCCGTTATTGACCCGGATTTATGTGTCGGCTGCGGTGCGTGTGAACATATCTGTCCGGTCAAGCCATTCAGGGCAATTTACGTTGACGGTCTCAAGCAGCACGGTCAGGCGAAGCCGGCGTATGACCCGAACGAAAAACAGAAGGAGGAAAAACTGGAAGACTTCGGTTTTTAGTAACGCTGTTTTAATCCGCTCTACGGTACTGTTTCCAGCGGAACGAAGTCCCATTCAAAACTTCGGTCTGGCTTAATCGTCAGAACCCGATAACCGGCAGGGCGTTTGTCCGCATTTCGGCTGGTTGTTTCACCGTTGAGTATCGCTATCGAGTTATAATTCCGCCGTGCCGTCCGGTGAGTATGACCGGCAAGCCAAAAAATAACGCCGTTCTCTTCACACAACCGGAGAATTTCTGTACGTTGCTTATTCGGCAGATTATAATACCCGTCCTTTTCGTCCGGCGATTTAACAAAGGGCGGAACGTGCGTCATCAAAATAACCGGCTTTCCCTGCGTCTTTGCTCCTTGCAGCGATTTTTGTAACTTTTGCTGATGCTGCCCGCTTTCCTCTTTCGGAGCAGCACGCCAAAGTTGCGAATTCGCCGAAATGATGAGGTATCCTTTACATTCCATTGTTTGAAAATCCTCTCCGTAACGGGACCGGTAACGTTGCAGTCCTTCCGGTGTTACAGGGTCGGGAAGGTCGTGATTGCCGGCAGTTAATACAACCGGAAAGCGTATCGATTTGAGCATTTCGTTAAATTCTATAACGGATTTCTCATCGTTAATTTCGTTAACAAAATCACCGGCAATGAGAACCGCATCGGGCTTTAACGCATTAATTTGCCTGATTGCCTGTTTGAAACGCTGTTTATCCGCAGCGATACCGTCTGTACCGAATCCAAACTGCGGGTCGCAAAGTTGTACCAGCGTTAATGTTTCCTGACCGGATACCGCTTGCTCCGGCAATATCAGAACAAAACACGATAGACAGAGAAAGGCTGCTGCCGGTATTCTTACAAGTATCTTTGAAGAGAACATATATTTTCCGGTTGATGTTGACGATGTGTCCAAATTATCATCTCTGTTGCTTATCCGGCAGCAGACCGATAGGCGTTCGCGCGGTATAACCGCCGCGCAGGACTACCGGTTTCGGTTGTGTCAGGGATTTATTGATTGAGTCGTAGGAGTCCCTTATTTTCCCGTATGTTAACGTTCATTCCAATAAATTTATAACACTACCCCGGTTTCGCCGGCTGCTTCGGGTCACGGCTAATACCGGAACCTGACGGGGATCTAATTGTAACAATAAATCCGCTGCCTCACCGCTGCGGATCTAACGTCTTCTCTTCTTTGCAGCACAAACACTGCCTGTCTCCAAGTATGCGGTTCCACACCTTTTGTCCAACGCAGTGCCAGAGGAAATAATCCAAGCCCGCCCAGCGTCCCGCCGGAATCGATGCAAGGAATAACATTGCTATCAATTCCACGACATCTTTACTGACAAACATAAAATTGCCGACGGCTGTCGGCAGCGGCGGATGCACGCCCGGCACCGGAAACGTTGTCAAAACAACGTTCACCAAAAAGACAGCCCCGCCGAGACAGGCAAGCCGGTTACAAAAACCGAGTATCATACAAAGTCCAATGGCAGACAGTCCATACATTACCGCCAAGTCCATTGCTTTCATTTGCGTCGGCACAAAAGGATTAGGCAGATATTTCAGATAACCTCTTTCAGGGTCGGTAATAATTTGTCCGCTCTGTCCCGCCAGTTCCGGATTTGCCAGTCTGCCTAAATCGGATTGCAGACCGCCGCCCATCTTATCCAACATTCCTGTCCATTTTTCGGCTTCGCTGCGATAGCCCATCATCGCATCCCAACGCCGTTTTTGTTCAAATGCCGTGTCATTTTTCACATCCGCTTTCGTTTGCAAAAAACGTTCCCTGCTGCCTTTGAAGGCGGCAATGTCCTTTTCGGTATCAACAGCACCGGCACGAAGCGAAGCGAGATACCGGTTAAACACCGCATCAGCATCTTCTTTTGGGACATTCGGATATTTTTTCAGATACCCTGCATAGTATCCGTTCCAAGCCTTTTCGTAGGCTGTGAATGTTTTGACTTCCTTTCCGCCGGTATCGGTGAGCGTACCGATTTCGAGACGTTCGACACCATCGAGGTCCGGCAGAAAACCGTAATAGAACTGCGCCGTTGGTCCTTTAGAGATACCGAGAAAACCTTTGGCGGAAAAACCTTCGGCAGGGTCAAATTTATGAAGCCCTTCGTAAAAAAAGTGCCAGCCGATGACCAGCCGCAGGAGAACGATGAGGGTAATGGAAACGCAGCAGAAACTGTATTTGGAACAACTTGAACTCACGTGATTTTCCTTTTCAATGCGAATGTTCCGTACATTATAACAGAGGATCGAGGGCAGAGCAAGAGTGCAGACACAACGCCGTTCAAAAAAAATTCTTGCATCGCCGTATCAATGCGGTTATGCTTGCCGAATGTTTTCTGCTGCGTTTGAGCGTATTTTGGATTTGTTCTGTCCAGCCGTTTGTCCGGTGTGCGGCAGTGTTTCGGAGAGCGGCAATCTTATCTGTTCGGCGTGCGAAGAAAAAATGGTTACGCCGCAAAACGCCTTTTGCCTGCGCTGCGGGGCGAAAAGGCTTGACAGTGCTGCGGACCAGCCGAATTGTTTGCGGTGCCGGAATACGGCATTTCGTTTTCGCAGAGCAACGGCTCTCGGTAATTATGCCGCAGAGTTGCGGTCTCTTGTCTTGCAGATGAAAAAGGACAAGAACGGTATATCGGCAACGGCAGTTGCCCAACTGCTTGTCAAACACCGCCGCAATGAACTGACGGCGGCGGGTGCAGATTTGATTGTTCCGGTACCGATGTCGAAACAGCGGTACCGTATGCGGGGCGTGAATTCGCCGGATTTTTTGGCGGCAGAAATCGCCCGTCTCTTGAAAATTCCGGCGGCATTGACACTCGTGAAACGGATACGGCACACCGGCGTTCAGTATCCGCTCTCTTATTCTGACCGGCAGGAAAACGTTACCGATGCTTTTGCGATGCGTCAGCCGGAGGTATTTCGGCCGGGTATCTTGCCGCGGGGCTGGTTTCGTTTGCTGCCGCAGGTGTCAGGCAGGAACATTCTTTTGGTCGATGATATTTTAACAACGGCATCTACGTGCAACGAAGTGTCAAAAACTTTGCTGACTGCCGGCGTAAAATCTGTTACTGTCGCCGTCATTGCCCGCGCAGGCATCGCACCGGAAGAAGGCGAGTGGTGAGCGGCAGGGGTGCTAGGACGTGTTGACGTTCCCAATATTCTTGCGGTAAAGTTCACTCGCCCTGGTAACGTCACATATCCGGCAAGCAGTGTAAAAACACGTAATTTAGGCAAAAGATACGTGTTATTCTTGTTATTCCGTTCTTGCCGATTATTCCGCTGCGGTCGGGTCAATTTACGTCAAGAGAGTCCGATTATCCGTTATTTTCCGTCTTTATCGTTCGATACAATTAGTATGCTGAAGCCGGTGTTATAATGCCGCCCCGCGAAATAAAGTTGGGGAAGTGAAAGCCGGTTGCACTTTAACAACGCTTTCGATTAACAACTATCGTAAGGAGATTACTTATGCGAAAACTTTGGTACGGATTATCAGTTCTCTTGTTCGGCAGCAGTCTTGCTGTTGCCGACGACCTCAATTATTGGGATGTACCGGCTGGCGAAGCCCTTCCCGTTGCAGCACAAATAACCGGCGGTTTAACCCCCAAACGTCCGGCGGTACAGCCCGTCGTTCGTGCGCAGAATGCTCTCAATCCTGTACAGCAGGTTTCAACGGAACAGGAAGTGCCGCCGGCACCGACACTGGATTATGCCCCGCTTGTCGTTGCGGCTGCACCGAAACCGGCGCAAAACGCACCGGCAGACAATGCTGCGGTCTTCGCTGAATTGCAGCGTTTGACCGACGAAGTCGAAAAAATTAAAAAAGACACCAAAAAGCCCGACACGAAAAAGGCTTGGTCATCGCCGAAAGTCGGCGGACGTATATTCTACGATTCCTACACCGTTGATAACGATGGTACGGACATCAAAAACAAAGTCGGCATACGTGAAATGCGGCTTGCGGTTTCCGGTAACGGTTTTGATTCCTTCGATTACAAGACCGAATGGGGAATGACTGCTAACGGACAAATCAATTTGTACGACACGTGGCTCGGAGCCAAAAATGTGCCGCTCTTCGGGTATCTCCGTGCCGGTCATTACCGTGTTGAAACCGGTATGGGCTATATGGTCAGCGGCTTGCATACGACATTGACGGAAAATGCTCCGCCGGCAAGTGCTTTCAGCATTGGACGTAAACTCGGTTTGTCTTCGCAGCACTTGTTTGCCAACGACCGGATTCGTTTTATTTACGGTTTCTATGACGGGGCAACGATTAACAACACACGGGTGCTGCAAAATGACGACCAGGGACAAGTGTTTAATACCCGCTTATCGGCAGCACCGTATTACGGCGATGAGGGACGCTATGTTCTGCACTTCGGCGGACATTACACGTATCTTGCCGATGCGAATGCGACCATCAGCGCACAGCCTTGCGGAAGCAACTGGTTGAACGCAACACTTGCAACGGGCAATAACGTTGTGAATCATCATCACCGCAGCGGTATTGAGGCAGCCTATCAAGCCGGTCCGTTTGCCATTCATTCGGAAGCATTTTTCGCCCAATTCGGCGGCGATGTAGATAAAACAGCAAGAGGTTTCTCAACGGAGTTCACGTACTTTTTAGGCGGAGAACACCGGGCTTATAGTTTGGAAAACGGCACCTTCGGGGCGGTTAAAATGAAGAACAATTTTCATCCGTTCAAAAGCGGCGGCTCTAACCTCGTGGACGGTTTAGGTGCCTGGCAACTCGTTCTCCAATACGGTTATACCGACCTCGGAGACTGGCGGACAGCAAGTCGTGCTTCAGGAAACCGCGGCGGTTTGCAGAGCGACATAACCTTTGGTGTCAACTGGTTCTGGACACCGAATGTCCGCTGGATATTTGAATACACGAATTCGCAGCAAAATACCGGCACGGATTATGTGCATACCGACCAGAATATCTTCGGCACGAGTTTGCGGATATTCTTCTAACTGTCCATTCTTCTTAACTGTCCTGACGGGCAGCGGGAGCGTTGACAAAAAGACGGCGATAAGGGACAATGATTGAGTGAATGATAAAGGGTTCATCATTCACTCAATCATTGTCCCTTGCCGATTGACCGCTCTCAGTAAATACATTGCCGATAAATACATCGTCCGGTTCGGAGTGATGCGGCTCCGCGGCGTTTTTTCGTTTGCCGCTGCCGTTCCGCTGCGCAGCGGAACGCGGGTCATTGTCCATACTCCGAGAGGACAAGAAACCGGAACGGTTCTTTGCAGGGCAACGCCGGAAAACCTGCAAAATCTGAAAGCCGACATTGCCGAAGATAATATCGTGCGGATAATGACACCCGCTGATGAAACCGACAACCGCAAAATCGGAGAAATAGAGCAAGACGAATATCAACGCAGCAGGGCAATTATCGAGTCGATGGAACTCTCAATGGACTTGGTCCGCATTGAACATCTTTTCGGCGGCGAACGGCTTATCGTCTATTATACTGCCGAAACCAGGGTGGACTTTCGGGAATTGGTGAAGATGCTTGCCGGTGAATTTCATACACGCATTGAAATGCGTCAAATCGGTGTCCGGGACGAAACGAAATTGTTGGCGGATTTCGGGGACTGCGGCAGAGACGTGTGCTGCAATCAGTTTTTGATTGAAATACCGCCCGTGTCAATGAAAATGGCAAAACTGCAAAAGGCAACGCTCGACCCGAACAAAATCAGCGGACGCTGCGGACGCTTAAAATGCTGTTTAAGATACGAATACGATCAATATACCGGTAATAAAAAAGATGCGGACGATAAAGACGATAATAACATTCAGGAGATATAAAATGCGGTTAATTTTAGTATGTGTTTTGACTGCCTTACCGGCGGCAATGCTTAGTGCTGCGGACAATCCCGATGCCGGTATTGAGCCGCTGCTCAGCGGGTATAAGGTTTCCGCCCCTGTTTCGCTGATACCGGACAAGGGACTTGACGGCTGGACAGCACACTGGGGCAAGCCGCTGACCAAGACGCGGTGGAAGAATACGGACGGTAAGTTGGAATTACTGCCGCCGGGAAAAGATGACGGCCGCGAAAACGGCGATATTGTTACAAAAAAGCAATACTCGAATTTTATCCTTGATTTCGATTGGATAGCGTCAAAGGGCTGCAACAGCGGTGTGAAGTTCCGCCTCAAAGATTTCGGTGCCGTCGGGGCGAAAATCAATTACAGCAAAACCTTCGGCTGGCTCGGTATCGAATATCAGATACTTGATGACTTCAATAACCGCGAAGGGACGAAAGAGGACGGACGCTGGTCATCCGCTGCCCTGTACAGTATGTTTGCTCCCGACAAGGACAAGAAACATCTCCAGCCGCACGGTAAGATGAACAGCGGACGGCTTGTCGTTCTTGATAATCATATTGAACATTGGCTTAACGGGGAGCGGGTGCTTCAATACGACATCGGCAGTGAGGTTTGGAACAAAGCCTTTGAAGGCGGCAAATTTGCGAGAGCAAAAGGGTTCGGCGAAAACCCGTCCGGCTTCATTATGCTGCAAGACCACGGACACGCTGTAACAATAACGAAACTGGTCATTCGGGAGGTGAACAAGAAGTGAAGTCAACGCCCTACGGATGCGGTCCTTGGGAGTACCGATATGCCTGCAAAGTCTGCGGACATACGGCTAAGCCGCCGAAAAACAAGATGCCGTGCAGCCGGTGCGGCGGGGACTTTGGTCCCCGTGTTTCGATGCGCAAAGTGTATCTCGAAGCGGAGAAACCGCCGGAAATGGTGAACGTGCCGTATCTTGCGGCACCGACATTGTGGGAAACCGTTCTGAAACTGCTTGGTTTTTCTGTTGAAGCGAGAACGCTTATCCGCAAAGAAAAACGTCCTGTTCCCCGTCAGTGGCGTTGGCAAACGCACACCGAAGTCGAAGACGAGACCGGCATCATCCGCCACGATAACTTTTTGGACGATGACACATATAGCGGCTGAAAAAACGGTTTTATCGGAAATCGTCATCCTGTTCTTCGTCTGCGTTCTTTACGGGGCTTGGATGGTTCCCGATGTTAACGAAGTTTATTACGTCAGCAAGGCAATCCATTTTTGGCAGCCCGGCTGGATACCTGACGATGAATTTCTCGGCGGCAGAGATTCGCACTGGACGTTTTATGCTCTCTTCGGCTGGCTCTCGTTTTTCGTTTCACCGGCGGCAACCGCTTGGTGCGGACGCTGCATTTCTTGGATTCTTCTCGCTTGGAGTTGGCAGCGTTTGAGTTACACGCTCATACCGCTGCGTTACGCTTCCGTCTTGACCGGCTTGGCACTTGCCTATTATATCAACAACTTTCACGAAGCCGGTGAATGGATTATCGGCGGTGTTGAAGGCAAAACACTTGCCTATCCGTTCGTCTTTTTTGCGGTAACAGAAATGCTGCTCTGCCGCTGGAACCGGTGTTTTTTGTTTCTCGGTACCGCCTCGGCTTTTCATATTCTCGCCGGCGGCTGGGCGTTTCTTATCATTGCCGTACTCTTTATCGTGCAAAGCGTAAAGAGAAAAAACGAAAAAGGCAGCGGTCTCGTAAAATGGCTTCCTCTTACTTTTTATTTTTTACCGTGCGCCTTCGGTCTTATTCCCGCTCTGCTTCTCGACTGCGGAACGTCTTCGGAGACTATTCGCCAGGCACATCAGATTTATTGTTACGACCGCTTGCAGCACCATCTTGTCCCCTATCTATTCCCTTTGCATTTTCGATGCCGCTTTGCGTTATTGACGCTGATATGGATTTGCTTTTGCCGTTTCGCCAGCAGCGGTAATGACCGGCAGCGGTTGTTCGACGGCTTCATTTGGGGAACGTTAATTCTTGCCGGTATCGGTTATGCGGCGGCGTATTGTCTTTCCGGCAGCCGTGAATGGTCGGCAGAAGTGCTGCGGTTTTACTGGTTCCGAACGGCAGACATTGCTGTTCCGATGGGCGTTGCCGCCGGCTGCGTCTCTGCAATCCACAATAAAAAAACGGGACAAAGCGGCTGGATTGTTTCTCTGGCATTGCTTATTTTACCGCTGACAGCCGTTGTACCGCAGTTGGAAGTCCGCTGCAAACAAACATATCCCCGCACAGAACCGGTCGGCATCAGCGGTGCTGTTGTGGCACCGGATTGGTACGATTTGTGCCGGTGGATTAAAACAAACACAGCAAAAGATGTCCGGTTTTGGATTCCCCGCGATGCAACGACGTTCAAATGGTATGCGCAGCGCAGCGACACCGGTGTTTGGAAAGACATTCCGCAAGACGCTGCCGGTGTTGTCCGTTGGCGGAAGGCGATGAATGACCTTTTTACCTACAAAAATGCAAACGGCGTGCTTTGTACAGACAGGTTATTGACAACGCTGCTGGCGGAAAAAACGCCGGAAGAATTATTGTTACTGAAAAAGGAGTACGGTTTTCATTACGTTGTCTGTCTCAATATACCGACAACACTGCCGGCTGTAACACCGGAATCACTGCCGGTAAATCCGCATCCGGCACTGCTCGAACCGGTGTATTCCAACGGGACGTACACTTTGTACCGCTTCAAGCACTAGTATTGTTGCCTTTTTGAAGAGGAAACGTAAAAAACCATTGCTTCGGTTGTTGTTTGCCTGCCAATTCAAAGCAGAAAAAGTATAACCTCACTCACCGCACGTTACTGCGCCGCTGCTTCTGCGGCACGCTTTTGCGCAGAGTGTTGTTGCGCAGAGTGTTTTTGCGCAGAGTGTTTTTGTGCAGCGCGCCTTTGTAATACTTTTGTCAACACATCAGGCTTGTTCGTCGTAATGCTGACAACGCCCCAGTCAAGAAGCGTTTCCATCCGCTGCGGGTCATCGACCGTCCAAGCCCAAAGCGCAATGCCGGAACGGTTTAGTTGTTCCGCTAACGGCTTGGAGAGAATCTGATGATTGATGTCTAATATATTTGTGTTACAAGATTTCGCCGAAGCGGTTAACCCGGCGAAAAACTTTTCGGCATTGTCCTCGGCACTGCCGCCGGTTTTTTTCAAATCTGCACTGCAAAGCAAAGCGGCTGGAATGTTCGGGGCAAGACGGCGTGCCGTTTTGACGCTCTCCGCCGAAAACGAGATAATCACTGCCGCTTTCCGCATACCGCTGCCGTTGATTTCGTCAATCACCTCCCTGACGATACCCTCTTGTTTGATTTCAATGACCGGTTTTGTTTTTGTACCTTTGAGAACAGACAGATATTCGGCAAGTGCCGGAATTTTTTCGCCTTTCCCTGCATCGAGTTTTTGAACTTCGGCATAAGACATTTTCGTAATATCGCCGTCAAAGCCGGTTGTCCGTTTCGTATTTTTATCGTGCAGAATGACGAGAACGCCGTCTGCTGTTTTATAGACATCACATTCGGCACCGTCGGCACCGAATTGCGCTGCCTTGCGGAAGGCAGCAAGCGTATTCTCAGGAGCCGCTGCGGATGCGCCGCGGTGGGCAACGTTCGGCAATACCGGCACAGGGGGATATTGTGCGGCAGCAAAGGAAATGGAAAGCAGAAAAATGACAGCAGAGAGTAAAATTTTCATCGGCATTTTGTTAGAGTGAGGTAGGGATATACTATCGGGGGGCTTACACCCCCCCGCTTCTTGCGCTAATTATCGTTTTCCGGCGTGAACTCAATAATGTCGAAACTCGAACGGACAATCTGCCGCGCCTCAGCAACATCTTTCACTTCTCCCAATGCAATCGCCTGCATCATAATGTTGCCGATCGCTGTCGCTTCAACCGGTCCCGTCAACACCCTGCGCTGACAAATATCCGCCGCTGCCTTGCAAAGTTGCCGGTTTTTCGTCCCGCCGCCGACAATGTGTATCGTGTCTATTTTCCTGCCGCCGACTTGTTCGCACATTTCTAAAACCTGCCGGAATTTTAACGCAATACTATCCAAAGCACAACGTAAAATTTCGCCCTGCGTTTCCGGCACCCTTTGTCCCGTCCGCCGGCAGTAATCCGCTATCGCTTTGGGCATATCCGTCGGTCCCAAAAATTCGCGGGCATCAGGGTCGATGAACGAAACCTGCGGGGCTGCCTGCTGCGTCATTCGGGACATATCCTCCCACGAATACGGCTCTAACTGCTGATGCCGGCGTTCCGTATTCCAGACACGGCGGCATTCCTGCAAAAGCCACAAGCCGCTGATATTTTTCAAGACCCGCATTGTCTTGCCGACACCGCCTTCGTTCGTAAAGTTAAGTGCCGAAACGGTTTCGTTCACCAGCGGCTTCGGCGACTCAATACCCATTAACGCCCACGTACCGAGACTGATATAAGCCCAATCCGGCCCGCCGGACTGCACCGAATGAGCCGGTGTTGAATTAGATTGTGCCGGTACTGACATCACCGCCGAGGCGGTGTCGTGCGAGCCGGGCAAAATAACCCGTGTATCCGGCAGACCGGCTGCTTCGCCTAATTCCTTGCGGAGCGTTCCTAAGAGTGTTCCCGGCGGAGAAACTTTTCCCAAAAATTTGGACGGAATTCCTAACTTATCAAGCAGCGGAAATGCCCAGCCGTTCTGCACCGGATTGAACATTTGCGTTGTTGTTGCATTGGTGAATTCATTGCTTTTTTCGCCGCTCAACAAGTAATGAAAGATGTCCGGCATCATCAAAAATGTTTCGGCAGCGTCAAAGAGCGGCGAGTTGCTTTGCTTCATTGCCAGCAGTTGATAGAGCGTATTAAACTGTAAAAACTGCAAACCGGTATGCTGAAAGATTTCGTTGCGGGGAACAGTCTGAAACGCTTGTTCCATCACTCCGTCAGTTCGGGAATCCCGATAACACACCGGATTGGAGAGAATCCGCCCGTCCCGGTCAAGAAAAGCAAAGTCCACGCCCCACGTATCGACACCGATGCCAGCGATGTTTCCGCTGTACTTTGTACCGGCAATAAGCAAACCGTTTTGGATGTGCTGCCAAAGACCGGGCAGGTCCCAGTAGAGCGTTCCGTTCATATCAACGGGCGCATTTTCAAAGCGGTAGAGTTCTTCGAGTTCGAGATGTTCGCCGTCGAAACGACCGGCAATGAGCCGACCGCTTGATGCGCCTAAATCGACAGCAAGAAAATTTTTTGCAGTTTTCATTGAATGATTTTCATAAAATTCGGCTTTTTCCCGCCTCTCATTTTAAGGATTACAGCCGTTGTTTTTGGTACTCAAACCGCTCTGCGGCCTATCAAACATACCGCTGTTGAGCGGCGGGTTTTCAGTGAGTTTGCGTTTTGGTCTCTGATAGGAGGCGAGCGTCAGGGCAAGACAAATACCGTTCGGCATCAATCGCCGCCATACAGCCGGAACCGGCAGCGGCAATGCCCTGACGGTAATGTTCATCGGCGACATCCCCCGCAACAAAAACACCGGAAACACTCGTGTTCGTTCGGAACGGGACTGTCCGAATAATATAACCGCCGGACGACAATTCCAGTTTTCCTTTAAGAAAACCGCTGTTGGGCGTGCGCCCAATCGCAGCAAAAACACCGGAAACGTCAAGTGTTAAATCCGATTCGCCGGCTGTACTTTGAAGCAGAATTCCTGTTACGCCGTCATTATCGTTACCGATAATCTCCTTCGTCAGCCGGTTCCAGAGAATTTTTATCTTCGGATGATGCAATGCCCTTTGCGCAACGATTTTCGAGGCACGCAGTTGGTCGCGGCGGTGAATCAGATACACAACCGATGCCGTTTTCGTCAGATATTCGGCTTCTTCGACCGCTGCATCCCCGCCGCCGATGACGGCTATCGGTTTGTTACGGAAACGGGGCAATGCTCCGTCACACGTCGCACAGGCACTGACACCGCGGTTCTTGTATTTTGTTTCCGAAGACAAACCAAGATAATTCGCTCTTGCCCCCGTTGCGATGACAACCGCCTTTGTTTCATACACGTTCCCGTTCGAGCCGATGAGTTTGTGAACAGAACCGGTGAAATCAACGTCAACGACATCATCGGAAACGACCCGTGTTCCAAAATGAACAGCCTGCGTCCGCATCAGTTCGACCAGTTCGGCACCGCTGATTCCCTGCGCATTTTCTTCGCGGGGCGGCAGCAAGTCTTTGCGGTTATGCGCTATCGCCGAATCCAGGTACGCCTGAATGCTGCCGAAAGGAAAACCGGAAAAATTTTCGACTTCGGATGACAGCGAAAGTTGCCCCATCGGAAGCGTACCGAGTTCCTGATTTTCCGCCGTGAAAGCCCCTTCGATGAGCAGCGGAGCGAGTGAGGCTCGTGCCGCATAAATCCCTGCTGTCCAACCGGCAGGTCCGCTGCCGATGATGATGATATTTTCCATATATCGAGTAGTGACGGAAGGAGTGACGTATTGCCGTTGACGTATTGCTATTTTGGCGCAGCACGATTTTACTCTAAACAGTTTATCATTACAAGACCGGCAGTTTTGCCCGTTGATATCCGGCAAAGGCGACCCTCTGCGTCTTGATGCTGTACCGCATTGTATCGCCGATCGTCAAAACCACTCGCCACACCCTTATTTGGTTGTGTCAGGAATTTATTGATTGAGTCGTCGAAGTCCCTCATTTTTCCGTATGTTAACGTTCATTTCAATAAATTTACAACACTACCAAAAACTCTGCGGTCTTCGCGCCTTCGCGATTAAAAAAATGATTAGGGAACCCGTGCTATTAAGGGTAACGAGGAAAATAAGGGTTTCGGACAAAGGAAAACCTTATTTTCAAAAAATTATGTTCAAAAAAAAAAATACCCGATAAAGTTTTTACGCACCCCCGTTCTGACGGCGTTCTCTTGCCTCTTGACAAAGTCCGTTTTTGCCGTAGAATACACTCCCACGTTTGTTACGTAATACACGAAATGACTTACGCAATCATTAAAGACGGAAGCCGGCAAATTAAAGTTGCAGTCGATAAACGGATTCAAATTGATTACCGCGGAGACCAGGAACCCGGCACGGTCATTGAACTGCCGGAAGTGCTGGCGGTGGGCGATGGTTCCGGTGTGAAAATCGGTCAGCCGACACTTGCCGGTGCCAAAGTGGTTACGGAAGTTATATCTGATTTCAAGGGTCCGAAACTAACGGTAGCGAAATTCCGCCGCCGAAAGAACTCCAAAAGAAGGACGGGACATCGGCAGATATACACGCTCGTCCTTGTCAAAGAGATTATCAGTTAAGGAGATTATCCGTTAACCTGATGCTCCGGCATCGGCGGTTCTTTGCTCTGCAATGTCTGTCAGACCGCCGAACTTGCGTGTCCGCTTGGTAAAATCGCCTAACGCTTGTTCCAAGAGCGGTACGTTGAAATCGGGCCAACACTTTTCCGTAACCCAAATTTCCGCATAACTTAACTGCCAGAGCAGATAATTACTTAACCGCAATTCTCCGGCAGTGCGTATCAGCAAGTCAGGGTCAGACATTCCGGCCGTGTAAAGGTGCTGCGAAATACACTGCTCGTCAATCTTACCGGCAGGTATCTGTCCGCTGACGATTTTCCTGACCGCATTGGTAATTTCGCCCCGCGAACCGTAATTGACGGCTAAACACAGCCGGATACCCGTATTTTTAAGCGTCATCGCAACGCTTTTGTCTATTTCAGCGAGAACCTCGCCGGGAATACCGTCCCGCTCCCCGATAATCGAAAGGCGGACGTTATGCTTCATCAGTGCCGGTCGTTCATCGACAATATATTCCTTCAAGAGTTGCATCAAAAAGTCCAGTTCGGCTTTCGGACGTTTCCAGTTTTCGCTCGACAGGCAATAGAGCGTTAATTGTTCGATGCCGCGTCTTGCACATTCTTCCGTGATTTCCCGTACCCTAACCGCTCCGGTGCGGTGTCCTTCGTATCGGGGGAGTCCCCGGCGAATCGCCCAGCGTCCGTTGCCGTCCATAATGATTGCGATGTGCATAGCCGTACTCAAATCAAACCGGTTATAGCGGATCCGGTATGAATTTGTTTCGCCAAAAAACAAAATCATTGTTCAGCGGCCGTTTTCGCTTCTGTATTTGTCCGCCGCCCGGCACCGAAGAACCATTCATTTTTTTGCGGAATAAATTCAAAACAGAACAAGTATTTTTTGGTCTGCCGGTACTCTGTCATTGACACAGAACAACCGGCAGCGATAATTGTAACAATGAAGTGCCAAAAATGCAATCATCCGGCAACGTTTCACATTACGGAATTGACCGGTGCGAAGCCGGCAGAGCGGCATCTCTGCGAAAAGCACGCCCGGGAATATCTGAGTGATTCTTCGCAGCACGGTCAGCAGGCAGGCAATCTGGCATCGGCTCTTTCCGAAGGGATTCCGAAACAGGTCTCGGCGAACAAAGCCGCTGCGGAACTCAAAGAATTAGACCAGCAGACGTGTCCGGTATGCGGCATCAGTTTCTGCGATTTCCGCAGTACAGGCAGGCTCGGCTGCCCGAACGATTACGCTTATTTTAATAAGCAGATTGATTTGCTGATGCAGAACATTCACAACAGCCGGGAACACGTCGGTAAGCGTCCCCATCGGTTTACCGGCAGCGTTCAACAGCCGGCGGCTTCGCCGCAAACGCTCTTAATCAAGTTACGCCGCGATTTAGACGAAGCCGTGCAGTACGAAGATTATGAGCGGGCGGCTCTGCTGCGGGATAAAATTAAGAAACTCGAAAGAGAACAGACGAAAGCGGCTTGCGAAAACGGCGGAGGCACTGTATAAACACATACCTGATAAGACATACCCGTCAACCCGATTTTTCTCTGTAAAGTAAAATAATGAAGCCTATTCTCCTGCCGCTCGTTCTGTCCGTTTGCTGCGCCGCCGTTTACAGTGCCGACCCCGTGTTCAAAAAAATCGTTCTTTCCGATAAGTTTTATGCCGAAGGTTCGCATTACGGCGATTTCAACAAGGACGGGAAACCCGATATTGTTGCCGGTCCGTATTGGTACGAAGGTCCCGATTTCACTCAAAAACACGAAATTTATCCGGTCGAAGATTTCAGTCCCGAAAAGTATTCGGACAACTTCACCGTTTTCGGTGCCGACCTGAACGGCGACGGCTGGGACGATGTTTTCGTTGCTCCGCATCCCGGAAACGATAGTTATTGGTACGAAAATCCAAAAGGCGGAGACAAACACTGGACGAAACATTTCGGTCCCAAAGAACTCGGTAACGAGTCGCCGAAGTGGGCGAACATTGCCGGTCAGGGTTTTGGTCCGCTCTACAACAATAACGGCTGTCTGGGCTTCTCAACATTGACGCTCAAAGACGGGCTGCCGGATTGGACTTTCTATCCCGTTTCCAACGAGGACAAGAAAAGATATTTCAAATACACGCACGGAGTCGGCAGCGGCGACATCAACGGGGACGGCAAAACGGACATTGTCGAAAGTACAGGCTGGCGGGAGCAGCCTGCGGATTATACGCAAACGCCGTGGAAATTTCATCCCTTCAAGTTTGCCGATGCTGCCGCTCAAATGCTGGTTTTCGATGCGGACGGCGACGGTCTCAACGATGTCATCACCTCCTGGCACTGCCATCTTTACGGACTCGTTTGGTGGAAGCAAGTCCGCAAGGACGGCAATATTACTTGGGAACGCAACGATATTTTGTCTGCCAATCCCGACTTGAATTCCGATGCACTGCGTTTCAGCCAAATGCACGCTCTTGCCCAAGCGGACTTTAACGGCGACGGTCTTCCCGATTTTGTAACAGGAAAACGGTTTTGGGCGCACGGTTCAAAGGGCGACAAAGAGCCGAACGCTCCGGCGGTGTTGTACTGGTTCGAGTTAAAGCGGGACGGCAAGGGCGGGGCAACATTCGTTCCGCACAAAATTGACGGCAACAGCGGTATCGGAACACAGGTTACCGCCGCTGATATCAACGGAGACAAAAAACCGGATATTATCGTTTCCAATAAGAAAGGAACGTTCGTGTTCCTGAACGAATAAGAGCGGGAAATGAGCGGCTAGTTTTCGCTTCCGAATTTTCCCCGCATTACTGCATTACTCATCACTAGTCACTCGCCGCTCCCCTACCAACTCGTTACGAATCCGCCGTTGCCGGTGTATAAGACCTGCCGGTCGTTGGCATAGAGGCTGCCGCCGACAAAAATCCGGCTGGAATTGCGGTCAAAATGCGTCCCGAAACCCAAGTTAATCCAATCCTGTTTCGGGTCATTGCCCCAAACACGGAACGAAGCAGCAGCGGCTCCCGGTGTACCGCCTTCGCCCGCTACGCTAAGACGGGTAGAGAAGTCCCGGTCATTGTCCGTCGCAAATTCGTGAAACCAAGTCAGGTTGCCCGTGAAGGCAATCTGTCCGAAAGGCAGCGGTATCGGGCTGGTACTCGTCCGTGTTCCGAACGCCAAACGGAAACTACTCGTCTCGCCCTTGACCGATGACAAACCCGCTAACGATCCGCTTTCCGTAAAATCTTTCTGCCGAACCGCCGCAGCCTGAAAACTCATATAAGGCGACACCGCCCCGTAACGCCACGGTAAATCAACGCCCCGCTCAAAATACGCTGTCCCGACATCGCCGTGATGCCGGTTCGCTGCCGTTTCACCAAGAAACGTGATATTGCGGGTTGTCTTGTACATATCCTGTCCGAGACCTAAACTGGCAATGCCGTAACCGTAATACATTTCCTGACGCAGATACAGCCCGACCAAAAATTCCCGCGACCGGCTGGTTTCGCTCAACTGCTTCATCGTAACCGTTCCGTCCGCCCCCGAAATATAAGCCCCCACCCGGCTGCCCGTCCAGAACGCTCTGTCAAAACCGGCGATACCTCCGCCGAAGGATTGTTTGTAACCGCTCGCATTGCCGTCGTTCTTTGATTGCCCGCCGATACCGTAAGCCGTTGCCCAGCGGCTGTAACGCAGCGGAGCAATCGCCTGTCCGCGTATTGCATTGTTCGGATTGCCGATGTACGAAAACTTGAACACGTCGCTCCGCAGCGTATCGGCAAGAGTCATATTCACAATACCGGTATTATGCACACTCACCGTTCCGAGCGTTCCGTAAATCGCCCCGCTCAGTTGGTCCAAAGCGTATCTTGCGCCGGCATCACCGTTGGCTTCCCTATCCGCATCCAGTCCTTCAAGGAATTTCCAAAGACGGCTCCCCTCCGTCACTTCGCTTCCGATAATATCCAGATACGTACCGGTATTGAACTGATTCACCGTCATACCGTCGGTGATGCTGCCGGTTCCGTAATCATAAAACCGGGTATATTCCAGCCAGTAGGACTTATCATCGTGATCCGGTTTGGCTCTCATCACCGTACCGGTGCTGTTCGCTCCCAGAGCCGTAGTAACCTGCAAATTGCCGCTGTTATCCGTGTCCAGGAAGTAATACTTCACACCTTTTTTCAATGTCGCACCCGTCCAATCAACGTCAAGCGTCCCGCCGTTAATTTGGGCTGTCCCGCCGGTAACGCGGATGAAGTCAGTCAACGGAAAATCAGTCAACGGAACGGCATTTCTTATGCCGATTTCCAATGTACCGCCGTCATTATAGAAATCCCCCTTGATAACCAGCGAACCTATCCCCGCATTGGCGGTACTGCCGCTTGGTGCGAGAACGCCGAACTCTCCGTTCGTAACGCTGCCGCGAATCATCCCGTTACCCCTCAAGTCCGCCGTATCGTATGCGGAAGTGCCGTTATTGATAACGTTTCCGTTGACAACACCGCTGCTGCCCAATGTCAGCACCCCGTTATTGGTAACCTGCTGTGCCGGCGTTGATGTCCCGGCTGCCGTTAATGTCCCGTTGACAATAATGGTCCCGTCATTCGTAACGATATTGCCGATTTGCGCCGAAGTGCCGGCAGCAATAGTAAACCTGTTCCCCGAATTGACAATCAAATCTGCGTCCGTTGTCATCGTCCCGAAACTGCCGCCGGAACTGCCGCCGAAATCCGCATCGATGGTAATTGTCTTTGCCGCATAAATACTCCTTGCCTCAACCGTACCGCCTATGGTAAAGGTTCCGTCAATGATATTGATGGTATCGGCATAAATACCGCCGCTGCCGTGCGTGCTGGTGGACACATCGCCGGTAACTTTCAGAGCCGAAACATTGATTGTTCCGGTGTTCGTTAGACCCCCGCCGGCAATAATATCGCTGACGCTGCTGTGATCGTCCGTATTTGTATCATCTCCGATGATGCCGCCGTTTTCCAACAAACCATCCACTTTCAAAAGTTTCGTGTGCGTTATTGTCCCGTCATTTTTCAAAGCCCCGCCGACACTGACCTTTTCAACAGCGTCAACAAGCCCGCCGGTCTCATTCGTAAAACCGCCGCTGACTCCGATATGGTCGCCGATATTGGAAATCGTCCCGAAGTTGTTGATGCTCTCGGCAGACAAAACATAAATATCGTCAATCGTCCCGCCGGACAAATTTTGCAGGTCGTGAACACTGATAACGTCTATGATGCTGATAGCGCCGGCGTTCGCAAGCGTCCCTTTGACAACAAACATCGTCTCTCCCCAGCCGGCTGCCGCATCGTTACCCGGTATCATTTCCCCGCCGGCAAGATGGGCTAAATGTCCCGCCGTAATGCTGCTCGCGTCATTCGTTACATTGCCGTCAACAAGGAACCGGTCGAAAGTGTCAATCGCGGCGCCGTTTTGATTGACAACATTTCCGGCGACAGAAATATACCCCATCTCAAAATCTCCGCTGGGGACTGAAGGGCGGTGATACCAATGACCTCCCGTGATGGTTGCATCATCGTTTAACAGGTTTCTCGCAACTTCTATCCACGAATAATCGGTGATAGTTCCGTGTTCCGTATTGTTTAAGTTGCCGCCGACTTCCATATGTTTGCCGAGGGAAGAGGAGACAATGCCGTCAATCTCGCCGCCGATGTTGTTAAGGTCGCCGTCGGTTAAAAGTTCGGACACATCATAAATCTTACCGTCGCGGGTGTTGGTGATACTGCCGCTGCGAAAAGTCCCCCAGTTTTGAATGGTTCCGGTATTGAGCGTCTCGCCTGTTATCCTTGCCGAGTTGCCGCCGAGGAGAATTCCGTTATTCTCTAAGTCCGTGCTGACCGTGAGGCTCTGGTTAACGGTGATTGTCCCGTCATTCGTCAGTTTGCCGCTAACGGCGAGGTTATTTCGTGCGGTAATCGACCCGCCGGTATTATTTATCAAAGTCCCGGCGCTGATATTGTAAAAACTGATATTGCTGTTGTTTGTAAGCAATCCGCTGACGGAAAGCGTACCGTTGCCGCTGCCGGTAATTGTCCCGTCATTCGTCAGGCTGCCGTCAACGGCGAGGTTATTTCGTGCGGTAATCGACCCGCCGGTATTATTAACCAGAGTATAGGCGTGAATATTGTAAAAATTGATAGTCCCGCTGTTTGTAAGGGATCCGCCTGTGGTCAGTGTACCGCTGTTGCCGCTGTTAGAAATCGACCCGTTACCCGTGTTCGTGATGTTGCCGTTCGCCGTGAGATTGCCGCTGCCGATGGTAATCGTCCCGTCATTCGCGATGCTGCCGTTCGCTGTGAGACTGCCGCTGCCGTTGAGGGTGATTGTCTTGCCGGTATTATTCGTGATGCTGCCGCTCACTGTGAGACTGCCGTTATTGTTCACGGTCACACCGGACGTATTGTTGACGAAGTCTTGGGATATGACTAACCCGCCCAGACCGGCAGTAATCGCACCGGTAGTCGTTACACTCCCGGCTATATTTATCCCATAAACATTGATAACTGTACTTCCGCCGATGTCTCCGGTGACGCTGACAACTCCCGCTCCGTTCGCTCCGTTGTCCGAACTAATCGTCCCGCCTGTAAAACCGGCAACAATCGTTTTCACATTATTGAAGGTTCCGCCGGAGATACCGCCGGTTGCGGTGAGTTGGTCGATATAGGAAAAACCTCCGCCGGTTATCGCTCCGCTGACATTGATGAGCCCGATATTAGTCAACGTTCCGCCGGTAATATCTTTTTCGACCTCGAGTATGGCTAATCCGCGAATCGTTCCGCCGGTCATACTGCCGTCGGCATTGACGTTATTACTGTCAGTCGCCAGCGAATGGACAATTTCTAACGTGCCGGTTCGCGCATCTTGTGAGAGTGTGCCGCTAAAATCACCGTGCCAGCGCAGTGCCGCTGCCCCGATAGGACTCGTCGGCAGGGCGCGGGTGTCTCCCCAAACAGGATTATAGGCAGTAGCCGACCCGTCATTAGGGTTTGTTCTTTGGGCATTAGTCCCGTAACTATTGGATCGGTAATAACCGCCGCCGTTTGCTCCCGCATTATTACCCCTGTATTCATCGTATGGAACAGCTTGTCCGAACACATTTTGGGCGCAGAAGAGTAACAGGGTGAGTACAATGACGAACGGCAACGGACTTATTGTCAACGAGGTGCGGCAGAGTGCTTGCGTCTGGTTGATGATTTGCGTATTGCCCCGTCCCGCAGAGACATTGCTTTGTGTTGTCGGCAATCCCGTTGCTTTTTTCATATTGCAACTCCGTAAGCGCATAAAAAGTCCATCTATCGTTTTATCGAAAGGTGGTTACTGCGCAATTGACAAAAAAGGCGATAATCGGCAAAACCGGTTTAACCGGAACATTTTAACACGCAAACCCAGTTCGGCTGTGCTTTTCCGTTCTTCGGTGTGTTCCGCGTTAAAAAACATTAGAACACTGACCCCGCGAAGACGGAGAACGGGCATAACCAAGATACCGTTTTGCATCTCAGTGCCGTCTATCATCAGGGTTTTCTTCCGCTGCCTCTTGACGCATTGGATAAAGATTGGTAGAATGGGGGAAAATTTACGGGGTCAATAATGACAGCCTTCTTTGACGGTTTTTTTTCGGTTTTTCAGTGTCCGGTTTTTATGACCGACAGTATTGTGCCGATGGACTGGGACGGCGACGGGTATGTTGTAAAACCTGCCGGCGACCTGATTGACCCGCCGGACATCGGTTCGGCGTGGAAAAAGGTCGGTCAGTATCTGCAAACCTCAATGTCTGAATATGAGCATCGTCCCGAACAACCCGGACAACACTGACCCCGCGGGGACGGAGAACGGGTATAACCAAGATACCGTTTTGCATCTCAGTGCCGTCTATCATCAGGGTTTTCTTCCGCTGCCTCTTGACGCATTGGATAAAGATTGATAGAATGGGGAGGAAATCTGCTTTTTTACTGACCTTTGATTGACATTGATTTATGCCTCATTTAGCCCTTGTTGCTGCCGGTATTTTGGTGCTTGCCGTTCTGCTTGTCGGAATGTTGTTTTTTTTCTACGGACAACTTTGGCTTCAGGCTTATTCTTCCGGCGCAAAAATTCGGATGCTGCATCTCGTCAGTATGAGTTTGCTGCGCATTAAGTCCCGCATTATTGTTCAGGCCCAAATTATGGCGAAGCAAGCCGGTCTGCCGATAAGCGGAGCGAAGGGCATCACGACCCGCCGTCTTGTGGCGCATTGTCTTGCCGGAGGAAATGTTACGAATGTCATCCGTGCGCTGATTGCGGCTCATCGGGCGCAACTCGACCTGAACTTTGACCAGGCCGCTGCGATTGACCTTGCCGGCAGGGACGTATTGGATGCTGTGCGGACAAGCGTCAATCCGAAAGTGATCGTGTGTCCCGACCCGAGAAAATCGGGGAAACCGAAGTTGAGTGCTGTTGCAAAAAACGGAGTCGAACTTTGTGTCCGGGCGCAGGTTACTGTCCGCACCAATTTGGAGCGTCTCATCGGAGGGGCAACGGAAGAGACGATTATTGCCCGCATCGGTGAAGGCATTATTACCGCTATCGGCAGTGCGGACACGCATTTTCAGGTGATGGAAAATCCCGACAGCATTTCCGAGGCGGTGGTGGCGCGCGGTTTGGATTCGCAGACGGCGTTTCAAATTGTGTCGATAGACATTGCCGATATTGATGTCGGACAAAATATCGGGGCGCGGCTGCAAGCCGACCAAGCCGAGGCGGACACGCGGGTGGCGCGGGCGAAGGCGGAAGAGCGGCGGGCGCAGGCATTGGCACACGAACAGGAAATGAAGGCGCAGGTTGCCGAAAACCGGGCGAGGGTGATTGAAGCGGAGGCTCTTGTCCCGCATAGTTTAGCCGAAGCGTTCCGCAGGGGAATGAGTTGCTGACGGTGTATGGTTAGTGGTTAGTGGCGAGTGGCGAGTGGCGAGTAATGCGGGGAAAATTCGGAAGCGAAAACTCATCACTAGTCACTCATCACTCGCCACACCCTTATTTTCATTTTCCGACCCCTTAATAGTAAATGCGTCTTCAAACTCTTACCCTTATTCCCCTTAATTTACAAATAAGGGGAAACAATGAAGGGTAACCTGTGCTATTAAGGGTAACGGGGAAAATAAGGGTTTCGGACAAAGGAAAACCTTATTTGCAAAAAATTATTGTCAAAAAAATACCCGATAAAGTTTTACGCTCCCTGTTGATTGAGTCGTCGAAGTCTCTCATTTTCCTGGGTGTTAACGTTCATTTCAATTAATTTATAACACCACCCAAAATTGTCTATGCCCGACCGGATTGCTGTTCCTCTGTATATGCTGACACCGAATCAGGAGGCGGATTTTTTTGCTCTCCTGGCGCAAAAGGAACATCGGAAAACGAAAGACGGAAAACCGTATCTGAAAATAGCGGTTCAGGACCAAAAACGGGAACTCAAATTTCCGGTTTGGTCGGGTACGGCAATCTATCAGGAAATCAAAAATATCGAACCGGGGACGTATTGCAAGGTGCGGGGTATTTACCGCGTATCGCTGCAATACGGACCGCAACTTGAAATTCTGAAAATCCGTCCGGCAGAAGATGCGGATGCTGCCGACGGCTTCGACCCGCTTCTGCTGCGTCCGCACTCGCCGCTGTCCGTTGACGCGATGTGGGACGAACTTCAGACATTCATCAAGGAGCATCTCGGCAAGGGGAAACTGCTTAACACGCTGACGAAAATACTCAAAGAGAATCGTGAATTGTTCTCTGCCGGTGCTGCCTCCCGTCATCACCATCACAATTACACCGGCGGTCTTCTTGAACACACATTATCTGTTACAAAAATAGCGGCATCTCTCGTTGACCATTATCACCGGCTCTATCCCGACAAGAAGCAGGACATTTCACGTCCCCTGACGATTGCCGGTGCGGTACTTCACGACATCGGCAAGGTGCGGGAATACGAGCCGGAACCGGCGGGTTCGCTTCATCACTCAGCGGCAGGCGAATTGCTCGGACACGCTGTTCTCGGCAGGGACATTCTTCGTGAAGCGGCGGCGGAGTTTGAACTGGAAGCGGAAACTCAAACGCATTTGGAACATATTATTATTGCGCATCAGCGTTTTCCCGATTGGGGAGCGGCGAAGCCGCCGATGTCGCTTGAAGCGATGATTGTTCATCACGCCGATTCCTGTGATGCGCTGCTCGGCTGTTTTTGGAACACTTTTACAACCGACCAAACGGACAACGCTTTGACGGAAAGAAAAAACGTCATCGGCTATCCGCTGCTCAAGCCCCGTTAAAGAGGCAAAAGAGGCGGAGGCTTCCGCGTTCCCGCCGGCGCGCCGGTGGTTTCCTGCTGCTCTCAGGGACACGCAGCCCGCTTGCAGCGTTCCGTAATCATTTTCCAATTCCCCTCGGCAATGTCATTCGGCGGCGCAATCCACGTTCCGCCGCAGGCAGCGACATTCGGCAGTTCAAGGTATTTTTCAAAATTCGACTCGTTTATGCCGCCGGTCGGCATAAACTTAATGCCGGTATGCAGATAGGGAGCCGATATTGCTTTCAGGGCAACTGCCCCGCCTAAAATACCGGCGGGGAAAAACTTGAGAATCCGGCAATTTTCGGCAGCGGCTGCCTCAATTTCTGTCGGAGTTGCCGTTCCGGGAACAAACGGCAAGCCTTTGTCCGCAGCGAGTTGTACAATCTGCGGATTAAAACCCGGCGCAACGCCGAATTCCGCACCGGCATCAACGGCGGCGGCAAGGTTATCGGCAGTTAAAACAGTACCGGCACCGACGCAGAGTTCCGGTCTTTTGGAAGCGAGCAGGCGTATCACGTCAGCGGCAGCATCGGTACGGAACGTTATTTCGGCAATAGACAAACCGCCCTCCAATAAGGCATCGGCAAGCGGCAGTGCCGCAGCGGCATTGTTGATGCTGATAACCGGTACAACCCGGTACTTTGCGAGTTTCTCCGATAAGGCAGCGGCTGACGGCATAGCGGGAACGTTGTTTTGCAAAACATTGTTTTCCGTGTCCGCAGCATTACCGCTGCGGACACGGTTTGAAGGCATATTATGATTGATTATCACCCCTTCTTTTCAGGTTATAAACTCTTCAGAAAATCATCGTTTGCTTTCTTGTTTTGGTGGCGGACAGAGCCGTTGTCGTGATAATTTGCCACTTCACTCAAAATCACGCCCTCTGCACCGGCAAACTGCCAGTGATGCGAACCGAGACTCGACAGTTTGACCGTAACGCCCGGGTCGGCAAGCGTGCAGTGTTTGACCGTCACGCCGCCGTGAACGGCGGGAACAACGACTTCGCCGGGCAAATTGGCTTCGCCTTCGCCGATAATGTAACTTCTTCCCCAGCGGACGACCCACGCCTCGTTTTTCTGTGCGCCGTTCTTTTTCGTATCTTCCGGTTTGACGTGCCAGTGTTCCGGGAGCATCTGATGCGGCAGCATAAACAAGTCTTGCAGCATATAACTGTATTCGCCTTCCAGATTGTTGGCAAATCCGACGGCAGACAAGCCGACTTCGGTGAACTTACCGAGACCGTAATCGGAAACCCAGAGACGTTCACGCAGCGTTGGAAAGACGGGATATCCGTGGTAGCGGCAGAATTCGAGAACAGCGTCTTTGGCTGCATCTTCATTGAATTTGCCGCCTTTGTAGAACTGTTCGTTATGGAACTGCAATCCCCGTTTGTTTTTGGGACGGCGCTGAAGAACCTGGGCTTCCGCTGCTTCCGCTGTGAGAATGGCCGTCAGACCGGCGGCAGCGATGCCGAGCATACCTCGGCGGGAAATGTGTTTGTCGAGCGACATTGTGTACCCTTTATGTAAATGACAACGATAATGACAATCGTACCCGTTTTGCCGGTAATGTCAAGAGAAGGCGGACGGTGAAGGGCTGTCTGCCGGAATATGACCGGCGATTATCTTATCATCACGGCTCCAGTACAATCACGTTGTCGAACTTGGCGGAACAGTTAAATGTCCGCAAGCCGATGCTGCCCGTCAATACAGGGGAGTCTGTATCTGTATAATCCATCCGCAAACCGTTCTGCTTGTCCGCAGATTCGTGCATCCGGTTAAACCAAACACGTATATTATTGCCTTTGACAGCAACCCGCATCTGATTCCAAACGCCCGGTACAACTTTGCAGTCCAGCGTCCGCAAGTCGAAACGCTGCAACTCCTTGTATTGCGGCGGCTGATGACGGTTATTCATTTTGCCGAGGTACAGCGTTTGCGTATCGAAGCCGATGTAATAACCGGTGAAGCCGCCAATGCCGTCCTGCGGGTCATTCACCCGAAACATTAAGCCCGCATTGCCTTTGGAATCATCAAGCATCACAACGCTTTCGAGAATGTAATCCGTCCACGCAGCAGCACCGGCAACCTGTTTTTTATGCGGTTTTAATTCGCAAACCCCTGATGCGGTCTCTTTGTATTTGGGGTCGGTATAAATTTGCCAGTTGCCGTCCTTGCGGGGACTAACGTCTCCGTCTTTTTGTTCCAGCGTTTGAGGATGCGGTGTTGGAGGATGTTGCGTTTGAAAGTCATCAAAGAACAACGCTTTGGATTCTCCTGTAACATAATGCCGCACCGCTTCGGCTTCGGCAAGCGATACCGGTGTGCCGTCAGCCCAGAGCAGTCCGCACCAGGGGATGGTCGGCTCCGGTGTATTTTCAGGCGCACCCCAGTACCAGCGACAATTGGAGTTGCCCGCCATCAGTTCCCAGCAGAGATAAACGCCGGGCACATATTTTCCTTCGCTTTTACGGCGTTCCAGCCAGCGGATAACTTCAACCGGCTCGCCGTTACTCGGACGCGGCGCGAACCAACGTGCCCCCGCTTCCGTAAAAACGCAGCCTTTCGCCGGATTCAACTCCGTCTGCCTGTCCC
>JAITOZ010000264.1 GCA_031289675.1 Planctomycetaceae bacterium | reverse complement strand
CGAAGTCGATTTTATCCTGCACATCGAACATTTGAATTTCGCCTAAAAGTTCTCCGACATCGGAACGAATACGTTCTTTATCTGAACCGCACAATCGATGCGGTGCTTTCGGTATTCCTGTATCAAATATAACAAATGTTCGTATCAATGGCAACAGTATCCATAAACTGAACCGCAACATCATCAGGTTGCCCTTCAAAGTAATAATCACCATCACTATTATAAAACGTCTTGAATGCCGAGTCTATGCTGTTTTTTATTTTTCCCGATTAGGTAATTCCGGTTTTGCTTCGAGTTGCTCTTTGACATAATTCTGGTCGTTTGTTGACAGTTTCGAGATGTCAACCGGAAAGACTTCACCCTCTGCGTTTTCGAGCGTTACTTGATTTTTGTCGGCAGAAACGTATTTGGCTTGCGTGTTATGCTTGCCATTGCGGCTCGTCCACGTCCGCATTGCAACCGGTGTTGCTGGTTGTACTTTGAGTTGCTCTTTGACGTAATTCTGGTCTTCTTTACGGAGGGCGGAAAATTCAATGGTTATCCGCTTGCCGTCTGCCTTTTCAAGTTTGACATCCCCTTTGTCAAGGGCAATCAATTTCGCCGTCGGACTGAACAAGCCGTCCGTCGTCTTCCATTCCCGAAAACCTTTATAGGCAATATTCAACGCCTTAAAGATTTTTATCTTTTCCTCTTCAGGGTATTGATACTTCTCCAAAAGTTCAGCAAGTTCCTCAGCCGCACGAGGAGGGTGAGCGTAGGATACTATGAGATATTGGTTCAAATCCTTTTTGATTCGCTGTTCAATTTCGACGAGAGCGGATTGAATACGCCTTTCCCAACTAAGTTTGCTATTGTTCCAGAGGAATTTTTCGTACTCCTTCCGGTCTTCCGGGTTTTCTATTGCCTCAGGGCTAATCCCTGCCATATACCCCGCATAACCGATATTAAGAAAACCTTGCTGTGAAAAATCGTATTTAGGATTAATTGCCCGGCGCATAAACATTAGTATCTCGAAATAGTATTTTGAAGCAGATGCCCGTATTTCTGAATACTTATCGCACTGCGAAGGCTTAATGTTACAATTTTCAATTACATTGGAGTGTACTTGATACAGTAATTGGACAAATTCATCAACCGAAGGATCGATATGTTTTCTATTGTCCGAAAATGATTTTTGCAAATCATAGTCAAACAAATTACTCTTTTTGTCTTTAGGAAAAAAGGATTGTAAACGTTTTACGGTATTCGCCTGATTCGCAACAATTTCAGAATGGCGATACTTGATACTATCCTTTTCGGACATAGCAGTTTGCATAAAGCCAAAAATAAGTATGAACATCAACAAAAAGGCTAATACTATCTTATTGAAATTGTGCAGAACGGTCATTGTTATTTTCCTCGGATAATGATTTGCGAGTATAATTCGCCAGAGTACCATTGTAATATAAAATAGTCAACTAGGGAGGATACATTTCTGTCCCCGTTGCCTTTGTAATGGTCATATGTCCCTGGTCATTCGTCATATCCACCCGATGTATCACCGTAATTTTTTTATTTTGGTTCTCCGGTGCCCCTTTAACCCGATAAAACCAAGGAATATTCCACTGAAAATATGATCCAGCAGCATACATTGGCGGCTGCCGACAAACCCCGCTGTCAATAGCGTCAATCCAATTGACTTTGTTGTGTTTATCCGCCGTTAGTCCTGCAACGATATCTGCCCAGTTTCCATCAGGATGTGGTATTCCGCCGGGAAATTTTTGTGCCCAATAACCTTTTTGCTCAGAAGGGTATGTACCTTCTCTGACTTCTGTATATAAGAAAGATACGGTGATGGGTAAAACATATGGTCGTCCTATGAAGCCGGCATAAGCGTGCGGAGGTGAAGGATTTGGTATTTTCACGATCTTTTCTGTGATAATACTGCTTGGTTCAATCACAGAGACTCCAATTGTTTCAGGGACTTGTTCTTTAATTCCATTGATTTTTGCCCAGACTTTGATTTTGGCGGTTCCGCCATAATGACCAGCCTTAAAACTCGGTGACTTTATGTCAATTAGAGTATTACCTCCTTCACTGTTTATATTTTCGTAAACCTCCATAGAATCAAACGAAACCGGGGGATCTGATGGATTCTCTTGTTCCACAACGATGCTTGCTGGTTCTCCAATGCCCAATGTATTACGGCGGCCTCTAAACATATCTGTTGGCGCAATTTCTACCTTAAATTTTCCGTCCTTCACATTAAGCGTTGCCGAACCGCTTCCGCTATAAGGTCCGTCCGTTCGGGTCGAATCAACCGTAACGCCGTCCGCCTTGTATTTTGTTATCGTGAACGTTAACTCAAACGTGACGGTAATCGTATATGTCCCCGCAGCGGCACTTTTGGCTGTAACCGTTGCCGAACTGCCGGTTCCCTGTGCCGTTGGGCTGTAAACGACACCTGCACCGGCAGAAGCCGTATAAGTCCACGATTCGCCTGTTACCGTTTCTTCGGCTTGTAAAGCCGGTTGGTCATTATAACCCGCCGTTGCACTATACGCTGCATTTATGTTTTTTCCGACACTCTGCAACACTGCACCGGTAACGGGAGCCTGCGGTCCCGTTTGTGAGACATTGACGTAAACGGACACCGCCCCGAACGCCTGCCCGACGGACAGGAGCATCGTCAACAGTATCCATAAACCGAACCGCAATGTCATCAATCAGGTTGCTTTTCAAAATAAAAACCACCGCTGCCGTTTATGTTGGTCGATAAAAAATTTTCGGCGGGTCTGTTGACCATTGTACGCTCCTTTATGCTGCAAGTCGATAGCATCCGGGTGCGTAAAAATTTGTCGGGTGCTGTTTTTCGTCCTACCGGGACAAAACTTGCATAACCCTTATTTTCATTTTCCGACCCCTTAATAGCAATACGTCTCCAAACTCTTACCCTTATTCCCTTAATTGACAAATAAGGGGAAACAATGAATGGCAACCTGTGCTGTTAAGGGTACCGGAGAAAATAAGGGTTTCGGACAAATGAAAACCTTATGTTCAAAAAATTATTTCTAAAAAATTATTTTCAAAAAAAATACCCGATAAAGTTTTATGCACCCACAAGACCGGACAAGTTGGTCTTGACAAGACAAAAACACGGGGTATAATCTTGAAATAATTAAAGTTTGAAAAATAAAACAAAATGACTTTGACATCTTCCCGTGAATATGGTTTCCGCAGCGATAAGGTATTTTTTCTGCATACGTTTTCGTGCGGGTCTTACGGCACTATTGTTGAAATTACTGCTGAACCGGAACTTCAAGGCAGACTGATGGGAATGGGGTTGTTTGTTGGGACACGTTTCCAACTTTTGCAGGGCGGCCGGCAGTCGCGGTTGCCGCTGATTCTTGCTGTCGGCGATACCCGCATTGCCATCGGACCGGAGATTGCGAAAACGCTGCTCGTGGAAGAATAGAAGTTCCTTGCCTATCATCTCACGTCTGCCGCAATGCGAGTCTGCACGTTACCGTAGGTCAAGTGACAGGAAAACAGTGCCGATATTGCAGTGCTTTTGCGAGGATATTACGGAGGTGTTTGCGTCGGCAGGTTTGACCGCCGCTTGGTCTTGCCAAAAGAAAACCCGCAACAAATTTCAACGGTTGTGCTTCACAAACGTTTATGCCGTACTTCAGGGTTCGGTAAAAATCCATAGTCGCCTGCCGGTTTTGTAACCTTTCCCTCCGCATTGGTATGGAAATGTTTCGTTATTACGTCCAACTTTTTAGCCATATCCGTCAAA
>JAITOZ010000216.1 GCA_031289675.1 Planctomycetaceae bacterium | reverse complement strand
AGGTTGTAACGGACGAGAATACGTAAAGCAATTCGACGAAAAAATCATTTGGGACCGCTGGGAGCGGTTGTTGACCGAAACGGTAGGGGTATCCGGCGGTTAAAACCGCCGGCTAAAAGGTAACACCGCTATCGCGGCTAAAAGACCCGTGAACGGTTACTCAATTATCAATTAAATTTTCGTGTCCTTTCGTGATTTTCGCGGTGAAGAAGAGTTTTTGGATGTTCCCTTAAGATAAAGCGGCAGGGGCTTCAACCCCGCTTATTACCGGTATGCGTATTTTGTTATTTATGGGTCACGGTCACGTTGTTGAGTTCGCCGGCGGAGCAGAAAAAGTTCTCTGCAATATGGCAAACGCAATGAACCGGCGGGGACATTGTGTAACGGTTGTTTGCAATGACCGTAAAAACGGGCTGCCCTTTTATCCGCTCGAAAACGGGGTGAACTTTGTTAATCTTGACGGCGGCAGTCAAAAAAAGAAGTATCTGCAATACAAAAAATTCATTCGGGAACTAACTCGACCGCTGCGGAAAACTTCTTTGCGGCGATTCTTTCCCGACCCCGTGCTGTCGCAAAAATTGCGTGAATCTCGTCCCGCCTTGAAAGAGGTGATTGAACGCACGCAGCCGGAGGTCATTGTTTCCTATTTTCTTGATGACCACTATATTGTTACGCAGACAACGGTATCCCCCTCCTGTCCGCTTATTGTGATGCACCATAGTTATCCGGATGAGCCTTTGCTGAAAGCGGCGTACGATAAAAAAGAATCGCTTCGCCGATGCAGTTGTCTTCAATTATTACTGCCGGGTTACGTTCCGGCGGTCAAAAACGTTTATCCGCACGTGAAAACAGAGGTTATTCCCAACGTCATTTTGCCTGCGGCGGATAACGATTTAGCCCATCCGGGGAGTGCAAAGAATACGCCGGTCATTGTTACAGTGGGACGTTTGGAACGGCACAAGCAGCCGCATATTCTCATCGAAGCGTTTGCTCTTTTAGCAAAAGCCTATCCGCAGTGGAATGTCCATATTTACGGCGGCGAACACGGAAGAAGATATGCGCTGTACCTGCGGAAGTTGATTCGCAAAGAGCAGTTGCAGGAACGGGTATTCCTTATGGGAACAACAAAGAATGTCAGTGCGGTTTTTGCTCAGAGTGCTATTTTTGCTTTTCCTTCAGCCTACGAGGGATTCCCTTTAGCATTAGGCGAAGCAATGGCGGCGGGCTTGCCTTGTATCGGTTTGAAATCTGCCCCCGGCGTGAATGAATTGATAACGGACGGTTACAACGGCCTCCTTGCGGACGGCAGTACAGAAAGTTTTGCCGAAAAGTTAAAACGGTTAATGGATGATGCTGAACTGCGTTCGGTATTAGGTTGTAACGGACGAGAATACGTAAAGCAATTCGACGAAAAAATCATTTGGGACCGCTGGGAGCGGTTGTTGACCGAAACGGTAGGGGTATCCGGCGGTTAAAACCGCCGGATAATAAGGTAACACCGCTATCGCGGCTAAAAGGTAACACCGCTATCGCGGCTAAAAGACCCGTGAACGGTTACTCAACACATTTTCTAACCATATATTTTTTAACCGGTTCGGGTATGTTCCGCAGCGGCGAGTTCCTCAATCATTTTTTTCGCTGCCGCTTCGACGGCATCCTGCCAGCGGCTGCACTCCGTCTTTTGATAGGCGAAAATAATGCCCCGCGAATTGTTGATGACCGCTCCTAAAGCATCAGGGCGGAACGCACTGCGGACATCGTTTGCCGTGCCGCCTTGCGAACCGTAACCCGGTACAAGAAACCACGCCGCAGGCATCACGCTGCGCAACTCGCTGATTTGCTTTGCCCAGACGGCTCCGACAACCGCCCCGACACTGCCGTCCGTCTGCTCCGCAAGACGTTCTACATAATCGGCAACGTGCCGGTATATCGGCTGACCGCCGGCGGATAAATCCTGTAACATACCGCTGCCCGGATTCGAGGTCTTTACAAGAACAAAAATGCCGGCATCCCGTTCGAGAGCGACTTTCACGAACGGGTCAATGGAATCGCTGCCGAGATAGGGAGACACGGTCAGTGCATCCGCTCCCCACGCACTTTTTTCTCCGAGTATACCGGCAGCATACGCTTCGGCAGTCGAAGCGATGTCGTTACGCTTGCCGTCAAAAATCACGATAAGTCCTTTGGATTTTGCGTAACGGATAATCCGCTCTAATGCAATCATACCGGCAGGTCCGTATTGTTCAAAGAACGCTGCCTGCGGTTTGACACCGGGAACCAGCGGAGACACGATGTCGATGATTTCCCGGCAAAACCGCTCGCAGGACTCGGCAGCGTTTCCCGTCTTGATTGTATCGGGCAGAGATTCGTAACGCGGGTCAAGACCGACTAAAACGGCGTTCCCCTTTGATTTTACGGCTTCGGTTAAACGGTGTGAAAAGGACATTATGTCAATCGGTTTTGCGTTTTTTTTCTATGGGAACGAAAGGAATGTACAGCGTATCGGATAGGGACGTGTCTTGTTTGAGGATACTCCGGCAAACCCGCCGCCGTTCAGGCGGACACAACGGAAATACCCTTTGTTTTGCCGTCCCCCGTCATTGTCTTTCAGTAACGTTTTTGAAATATAAATAGACCGGTTCCGGCTGACTGCCGAATCGGATAATGTCTGAGCGATTCTGTCTATTACTGTCTGATTGCCCCGCGGATATTTTTTGTAACGGCAATAATGTCATTTCGGAATTGTTCAATGTTTTTTGCGATGGTCTCTTTATCGCTGTTTTCTCCTGCACTCTGTAACAACGCGCCCGTTGCGGACAATCTTCTTGCCCCGATACTTGCTGCGGCTCCCTTGACACCGTGTGCGTGAACCGTGAACTCGGACATTTCCTCTTCGTCCGGCACGCGTTCAAAATACGGTATCTGGTTATCCATATCCCGGCAAAATGCCGTCAGCATTTTCAGATAGACCTGCCTTAAGCCCTGCACACGTGCTAAACCTTCGGCGATATTCACTCCCTCAATGTTCAAATACTCAACGTCGTCGGCTGTAACCGGATGACCGGACGGTTCCGTTTGTTGTGCATCGGCAGAGGCTGTATCGGGATTCAGCAGAGCAGATTTATGAAGACGTTTTTCTTTCGGCACCCACCGGCGCATTAACTCATCGAGCCGGCGCATTTCTATGGGCTTTGAAAGGAAATCATTAAACCCGTTGTCCATAAAAAATTCTTTCATTCCGACAACCGCGTTTGCGGTCAGCGCAATCACCGGCAGCGATTTGAGACGCTCATCCGGTTCTTCACGGATACGTTTGAGTGTTTCTACGCCGTCCATTTTCGGCATCATGTGGTCCATAAGCACGAGGTCGAACGTCCGGTTTTTCAGTATTTGCAGGGCATCAAAGCCGCTTAAACACGAAACCGTATTGACACCGTATTGTGACAGTAACCCTTCGGCAACTTGCAGATTGCTTTCGACATCATCAACAAGCAGCACGTGGAAGTTTTCGGCTGTAAATACGGCGTACTGTTCTCCGTCAATGACCGCATCGAGATTGATTTCGCCGACGGGCTTGCTGTCGGTGAATTTTTGTTCTATGACCGCCGTAAACGTTGAACCTTTACCGTATTCGCTTGTAACCGAAACATCGCCGCCCATTGCAAGGCAAAGTTGTTTCACGATGACCATCCCTAATCCGGTCCCTTCAATGCCCCGATTGTTGGTGTCGGCGGTATCGAAACGGATAAAACTTCTGAATAATTGCGGCAAATCATCTTCCTTAATACCGATGCCGGTATCCATAACCGCAAAGCGTAAAATTAAGGTATCGTGTGAAGTGATGGCGGCTTGTGCGGCAAACGTAATCGTTCCGGTATGTGTATATTTCACGGCATTGGATAAAAGATTCAAAAGAATTTTACGGATATGAACCTCATCGCCTATCATCACTGCGGGGATATTCGGGTCAATACTGGTAACGAGTGCTACCGGTTTCTCCGAAAGTTGAATCTGTATGATAGAGAGCACGTCGTTGAAAAGCGAAGCCGTTTCATATTCGGCGGTGTGAATTTGTAAATTGCCGGATTCGACTTTGGAAAAATCGAGAATGTCGTTAATAATTGCCAGCAAATGATGTCCAGCCTGCCGGATTTTAGAGATGTATTCTGCCGCTTTCGGCGGTACATTTTCCCGCAGAATCAGTTCGCACATTCCGATAACGGCGTTCATCGGTGTCCGTATTTCGTGGCTCATTTTTGCCAGAAAGATGCTTTTTGTCCGTGAAGCGTCTTCGGCTTTTTGACTTTGCGCTTCTGCAATGCGGGTCTGCTGTTTTAATTCTTCCGTTCGTTCGGCAACGGCAGTTTCAAGACGGTATTCCGACCGCCGGCTTTTTACCGCCGTAACGGTTAAAAGAACAATCACGCAGAAGAAGAGTATCAGCAAACCGATAAGATACGGCATCCGCTCCCTCGCTAATGCTCCGTTGTAGTCAAAAACCCGTGAAGACCAGCGGGACGAAATCAATTCCATATCAATGTGTTTGGCGGCTTTGTTGATAATGGAACACAAAAGAGTTTCATTCTTGTTAAAGCCGCAGTAATGCCCAAACCTTTTGCGGAACATAATGTTCGCCTTAAAATACGGTTTCTCATCGAAATAAGTCATCGTCAGGAGTTGAAACTGCGTTCCCATTACTAAGTCTATTTTGCCTCTTTTCAGTTCATCGAAGGCAGTCTCCCCGCTGTCATATTCGATGTACTTTGTATGTTCGGGGAACCACTGCCGGAACCGTTCGGCATACGCCGTTCCTTTGGTTGCGCCGACGGTCAAATGGAACACATCGGATAAAGCGAAGTTCGGCGATTCGGTGCGTGAAATAAGCGCATAGTCGTTTATCATCACCGGTATATCATTCCAGATAAACTTGTCCTGCCGCTGCGGTGTTTGTATTAAATCGGTAACAAGAGCAATTTCTCCCGACTCTAACATGTGAAATAAATCGTTCCAAGACGTTTTTGCAGGATGATTGACACTGAAACGGAGACCGGTCAGTTCGGCGGTCTGGTCAAGAAAATCAACGGCAGCACCTTGAAACCGGCTTTCACGGACATTGTAAAAGGCAACAGGATAGTTATCAAATTCCATTCCTATCGGAATGGGAATGCCGTCTTTTCCGTGTGCATCAAGATAGGTTCGTTCTTCTTCGCTGAGCGAACGTAAAAACCGGTATTGATGGTAACGGGCTAACCTTTGCTGATAAAGATAATGCAGGTATCGTGTTTCTCCGTGTTCGAGTGCCTTTTGAACAATCGAAATGACGGGGGCAAGTTCGGGATTGTTCGCTGCCAGTGCCGCCGGAGTCACAACAAGGGGAAGCAGGCGGTCCGGAAAAATATCATCGTATAATTCCAAACCTCCTTCGCCGGTTTCTTCGTCCACTAACCCGTCAATGTCCCCGTTTTTTAATAGTTTGTACGCTTCGCCGTAATTTCCGGCAAAAATGATTTCCGAATGGGAGTCGAGCGATTTTTCTACTTTATCGAAAGTAATGGTGTCTTTAATAAATCCGTAACGGATTTTACGTGTTTCTGCAATTTCTTCAATGTCATCACTGCTGGTCAGACGCATTAGTTTGACAACCCGCGAGGCAATGGGAACGGTCGTCATTTGATACTTTTTCAGCCGTTCCGGTGTCGGCGTTAAATCACCGGTGAAGTCGATTTTTTGCGAGTCAAAATCGGCAATCAGTTGATTCCATTGAAGCCTATTGGGCTTGAAAGGAATATCAAAGAGTCCGCTCAACCATCGGCAGACATCGACACTGAATCCGGCAGGGCTGCCGTCATCGCCGGAAAAAATGCCTGCGGAACGTTCGATCCCGAAGGTGAATTCTGTGTATTTTGACCGCAGGGCTTCGACCGCTTTGATTTCCTCGTTGGTTATACCGGGAATCCCCGTGTATTTGCTAAAGAGCGGAGTCAAAGGGACTTCCGGCTCCTTTGTGCTGCCGTTCAAGGCAAAACAGGGAAAGAGCATTAGTCCAAAACAGAACAATACCGTTTTACTGCAAACAGGCATAGATAGTAATCTCAAAAAAACGCAAAACAATAATCTTCAATGTATTCCGCTACTTTGTTACAAAAAACGCCTCAATGGTATCTTTCAACAACTGCGGTTCAACCGGTTTGGAAAGATAGCCGTCGCAGCCAGCCTCCAAACATTTTTCTTTATCGCCCGGCAAAGCGTGAGCCGTTACCGCAATAATCGGTTTTGTGTAATTATGCGACCGCAATGTCCGGGTTGCTTCATATCCGTCCATCACCGGCATCTGCATATCCATCAAAATAATGTCAAGCGGATTACCGCCGCTGATGGACTCTACCGTTTTTGTAACACCTTCAAGCCCGTCCTTTGCCAGCGTAATCCGGCAGCCGGCTTCCCGCAATGCTGCCGAAAGAACCATCTGATTGATTTTGCTGTCATCGACAATCAAAATATGCCGGTTTTCAAGCGGATACGCCGGATTCGGCGGCGTTGTCTGAGGGGACGGTGCTGCCGGATGGGGAAATTCTGTAACATTTTTGGGAGCATTTTGAGGGGCATCGCCGGAAGACTCTTTTTTTGTAACGATTTTTGACGATGCCTGCGGCGTGAGGAGCGTCAATCGGGGACAGTCCGTACATTGAACAATTTGTGCAGGAAACATAAATGTAAACGTGCTGCCTTTGCCGACCCGGCTTTCAACTTTGATATCGCCGTCAAGCATATTCGCCACTTGTTTTGCCACAGAGAGACCGATGCCTGTACCGCCGAAGTGCCGCGTTAAAGTTGAGTCTGCCTGTACAAAGGGCTGAAAAATCGTGTTGAGCAATTCAGGGGCAATGCCGATACCGGTATCTTTGACGGAGATGAACATCATTTTCCGGTTCAGCGCATCATTGATGCCGTCTTGCCGGGCTGGAATTGTATTGACATCGCCATAGGCTGTTCCGTAGCCGATTTCAATCGAGCCTTTCGGCGTGAATTTGACGGCATTGCCGATGAGGTGAATCAGCACTTGCCGGATATGAGCGGGGTCATTCCAAATCCAATGCGGCGTTGTTCCGTGATCGGTAATGATTAGGCGGACGTTTTTATTTTCTGCACTGCTCCGCATTTCGCTGCCGAGTTCGTTAATCAAATCCGGTAAATGTATCGGGACGAAGGTTAATTTTAATTTCGCTCCTTCGTCCAGAGCGGCGATTTGTAACACGTCCTGAATAATCGAAAGCAAATGTTTGCCGGAGTCCTTGATATTGTCGATAGCCGTTTCACACTCCGGTTTTTCTTCCGGCAAACACCGCATTAACAATTTACGTCCGAAAATTTCCGTGAAACCGAGAATCCCGTTGAGCGGAGTCCGCAGTTCGTGACTCATATTCGTCAGGAACGAAGTCTTGACCCGCGATGCCTCTTCGGTAACTTTTTTCGCCGCCTGTAATTCCAGTACGTACACTTCCAATTTTTTTGCAAGACACTGCTGTTCTTCGCTGAACTTCTGTGTTTCGGCAACAAACAGGATGCCGGCAAAGTAGATAATACCAACGGAAACGAAAAAGAAGTAGGCAAAGATATGATTGCGGAGCAACTGTTTGTGAACGATATTCGGATGAAAATCGAAAGCAAAGATTCCATCAAATGAACCGTCAGGAGCATAAATCGGTTCGGCAACTGTGAAAAAACGCCCCCAAGCATCTTGAATATACGCCATTGCCTCCTTTTTTTGCGCTGCAACATAATTAAACAACGCTGACGGCGGATAAATTTCACCGAGGTCTGCCTGCCGCTCGTTCGTATCAATTTTTCCGTTATGATTGGCATCCGACGGAGGACTGACAACGAAATAAAAACTGCCGTCGTCATTTCGGCGAAGCGTGTAAGCATAAGCAATATATTGGTTTGCGGCAACGGGAAACTCGCACATTCCCAACAGATTCATATAAACGGGGTCATCGGCAGGGGTTCCGTCTTCGGCGCGGACACGCAGGGCGAGCCGTCCATTCGGCATATCCGGTATATTCAGCATACAAGACGTTTTCGAGCCGGAATAAACTTTAAGCCAGCCGTCAGGGGTTTCCGGTTCGCCGCTCCACTGCAACTGATATGTCGCCGCATTGGGAACGCTTGACCACTGAACAAAAATGGACTTTTTCGCAGCATTATAAGATGTATTAAAGCCGGTAGCGGCATTGACCGCCCAACGGTTGAGTTGTTCCATCGGACGTTGAGAAAAGTCAAACTCGGTACGGCTGTTTTTGAGCGTTACGGTTAAGTCCGCCGGAGTATCGAGCCGCTTATGAATGTCCGTCTGCTGCAGTGCGGCAGTGTCTCCTTGCAGCGGTGTTGTTACCAGTGGTGTTGTTACTGCCGTCTCCGAAAGTAAAACCGGCTGCGACCACTTGGAAAAAAAATCTTTATGACCGGGACGGATTTTCCAGTTATTGCACCGTTGGACAATATCCGCATAAGAGCGGGTTGTCTTGCAAAAATACTCCCGCCAGAGTTGCCGCTGCGAATGAATAGATGATATAATGAGCAGCGAGCCGGACGTGAGAAAAAAGAGAAAGACAATCCAAACGGCAGCGATAAACCGCCGTTGGCGGTGCCGCAGCCGCTGCGTGACGTAACACATTCCGGCGAGCAAAAGAACAACGGAACAGACTAAAGCGTAATAAACCGGATGATTGTAAAGTGTAAAAATATCGTCTGTAATCATTGCCGTATAGTGCAATCAAAGTATTGTGTAATACTGAATCGTCCGTCCATTATAAAAGTATTGTTCGGTATATGGAATACACACGCCGTAAAGATAATCAAATTCCGCTAATTTTTAACTAACCAAATTGAAATTGTTCGTATGAATATTCCATCCAAACGGTGCGAATGGTGCGGTAATGACCCCTTGTACGTAAAGTATCACGATGAAGAATGGGGCGTGCCGGTATTTGATGACGTGAAACTCTTTGAATTCCTTGTTCTTGAAGGCGCACAAGCCGGTTTGAGTTGGATTACGGTTCTCCGTAAGCGTGAAAATTACCGCAAAGCCTTTGCCGGCTTCAACCCCAAAAAGGTTGCCGCTTTTACCGCCGAAGATATCCGGCGGCTTTTGAACGACAGCGGGATTATCCGTAACCGCTTAAAAATCGAATCGGCAATTTCTAATGCGAAACAGGTATTAGGTGTCCAAAAAGAATTCGGCTCGTTGAGCAATTATTTGTGGAGTTTTGTCCCGAACAATACCCCGATAAGCGGACATTGGAAGTCGATTGACGAGTTGCCGGCAAAAACGGCTTTGTCGGACAAAATCAGTAAAGAACTGAAACGGCGGGGGTTCAAATTTGTCGGCTCGACAATCTGTTATTCCTTTCTTCAAGCCGTCGGCATCGTCAACGACCACATTGAGAGTTGTCCGCATAAAAAACATTCAAAGTAAGAACATTCGCAATAAAAAAACAAAAATGCCCGGCAGCCGCTTTATCTGTTCTCTTTTTCATCGTCAGTTTTCAAAGATTATTCTCGGCGGTTTGTGTTACTACGCCGCCCTGCCTCCGCTCGGTTTGTTTCCGCTCGCTTTTCTCACGCCGTTTTTTTGGGCGTGTGTGATTACGAATCCTGAAAAGATAAAAAAACGTTACGTTTATTTCACGGCGATTCTTTTTTGGCTTGCTTCAATTTGGTGGATTGCCTGTCCGCATCCCCTTACGTTGCTTGGTCTTTCGGCTCTTGCCGCTTTTCTTTCGCTTTACTGGGTTTTGTTTTTCGTCTCGGCACATATTGCCGTCCATCGATTCCGCATTTCTGTTACATTAGCGGTGCCGATATGCTGGATAGGCTGCGAATACCTGCGCTGCCGCATTTTCGGCGGATTTTCGTTTTGTGCGATTGAGCATAGTTTTTACCGGATGGCAATTCTAATCCAACTTGCCGGTATCGGCGGACAATATCTTGTCGGCGGATTCATTATGGCTATCGGGGCTGCGCTGCTCAAAAAAGACGGTATCGGCATTAAAAAAACAGGTATTGCATTGAAGTGTCCCGGTATTCTCGCCGCCGTAATGTTATTCTACGGAGCGGCGAGTCTCATCACCGTTGAGCAGCGGATAAACAATGTCAAAGACAAACCGCCGTTTCATCAAATTGTTGCCTTGCAAGGCGATATTCCGGTTTCGCTCAATTCCGAATCCGGTTTTGGTGAAAAAACGTTCCGCCGGTTTCTCGATTTAACATATCAAAAAATAAACGAACATAAGGAAATGAGCAACGCTCTGCCGGAGTTGATTATTTTTCCCGAAACCGTTTGTCCGATTCCGGTACTTGAGTTCACCGGTGCAATAAAACCTGCCGGTGTCAATTTGAGTGAGGAGGAAACGGTTGACGGATATAGGCAGTTACAAAATTTTGTTAATCATATTCAAACGCCGGCTCTCATCGGCTTATCGGCGTTTTCCTTTGAAGATACAGCGGAACCGCAGCGTCTCAATGCTGCTCTGCTTTTACATCCGGTTTCAGAGGCTGCGTCTTCCGGTACTCTGCCGTACAATTTTCGTTACGATAAGATTCATCTTGTTATGTTCGGCGAATACATTCCTTTTTCTCAATATTTGCCGGACAACTTTATCATCAAGACGCTTTGTCAGGAAGCCGGTCGGGGGAAAATCCCTGTTGCGATGCCGGTCGGCAGCGGCATCACCGCATCAGTTAACATCTGTTTTGAAAGCACGGTACCGCACTTTATACGCAGTCAAGTGTTATCGTTACGAAAACAAGGCAGCGCACCGAACTTACTGATAAACATTTCCAACGACGGCTGGTTCCGGTTTTCACAGCAGATTGACCAGCACTTGGCAACACATATTTTTCGGGCAGTCGAGAACGGAATGTGGTATGTAACGGCAACGAACGGCGGTTTTTCGGCAGTGATTAGTCCGGGCGGAACAATAGAAGCCATCGGCAAACGGGGCAGAGCGGAAGCCGTTGAGGGAACGGTCTACCCCGAAGTCAACTATCCGCCCACCGTGTACCAATACATCGGTGACTGGTACGCCCTACTTTGCGCCGTCCTTACAACCGCCTTTTTGCTTTCTGCGCCTTTTATGCAAAGCAAACAACATTTACGTAACCGGCACTTACGCACTCAACGATGATAACTCGTTCTCAAAGAGAAGTTTGTTGACATCGAGAATAATTTTCACGTCCTCGCCGACTTTACCAAGACCGCGTATGTACTGGGCGCACTGACCTGTACCGCTTTTCGGCGGCGGCGAAACATTCGACTCTTCTATCGACCGGACTTCATTGACCGTATCGACAACCAAACCGACCTGCACCTGCCCGTCTTTCAGGTTAATGACAACGATGCAAGTCCGCTCATCGTAGTCCCGTCCAGCCATATTGAACCGCAGACGCATATCAATCACCGGTATGACCTGACCGCGAAGATTGACCACCCCTTTGACATAATGGGGCATATCAGGTACTTCCGTAACCTTTTGGATACCAACGATTTCGGTAACGTGCCGGATTTCGAGACAATAGTCTTCGTCGCCGAGCCGAAATGACAAATACATATCCTTTAGGGTATCTTCGGCATCATCTCCAGCGTCCTTAGCGGCAGCGAGTGCCGCTTCCTGTTCTTTCTTTTCGATACTTGCGAGTGCTTCTGACATTAGTCTATGAAGGGTTAAATTGATTGCTTATTATCCATCGAGCCAGCATAAGGTCGTGCCGGTCTGTGATTTTTATATTCAACCGGTTACCCGGCACGATACTGACCCGTCCGCCGAGCATTTCAACGAGTTGCGAGTCATCCGTTGCCAACAAGTGATGTCCTGATTTATATGCTTCTTCGAGAATATCACGCCGAAACACCTGCGGTGTCTGGGCTTCCCAAACGCCGCACCGGTCAACCGTTTTTTCAACCACACCGTCCTCGACGCGTTTGAGTGTACCATAAACCGGCGAGGCAAGCAAGGCTGCCCCTGTTTTTTCTGCTTCTCTGAACACTGCCTCAATGTCGCCGCCGGTTATACAGGGTCTTGCCGCATCGTGGACGGCAATATAACCGGCACGCGGCGAGACCGCCGACAAAGCCGATTTCACCGTATCACCCCGCTCCGCTCCGCCGGTAGCGAGGGCAAGCAGCATACTGTTAATTTCGTTCATATAATACTGGCGAAACCATTCGGCATCCTCCGGTGCCACAGCAACGATAATCTGGACGACATCTTCGCGGGCATAAAATTTTTCCGCACTGTGAAGCCAAAGCGGCTTCCCGTCCAAATGAGCAAACGCTTTCTTAACGGGCTGCCCGCCTTGACGATGTTCATTAAAGCGAGTCCCTTTCCCTGCCGCCGCAATAATGACGGCAAAAGTTGTCCCTTCGGAATCAGGCATCACTATTATATCTATGTACGGACAATACCGGACTTGCGGTTTGTGCAACTGCTGAGCATTCTGCCGACCTTTTGGGAATCCAGCACGTCCAATTCAAGGGCATTATGGAGCTCCAAAATGTTATCCCAGTCTTCTTCGTCATCGAAGGTGAAACGGACATCCTCGATTTTATCCAAACCGCCGGATATGGGGAGCAGTTCCACTTTGTATTTGGACGAATTGTCGAGAAAAAACGTGCCGGGCAGTTGCCGGTAAATGGCATCTGCCGTTTTGGAGGCGAGTTTCCGAATGGAGGCACTGCGGTAGTATTCGGGAAACAGTCCGTAAGGTCTTCCTGCCGAGAAAATTTCGTTGGCATACTGATAGGCGGCATAGTCGCATTGGTCTATTTGCCGTGCCGCACGGACAAGTTTGTCAATGAGTGTCGGGTCGAGGAAGGGCCAATCCGCTCCAATGAGGAGGCAGGATTCAGCGGAATAATGTTCGAGCGTGTGCTGCACGGCGGTAGCGGTGTCATTGGCGGCGGTCGAAAACACCGGCACGTCAATAGGCGATAACTTCCGAATGAGGTCTCCGTTAGGACCTTCATCGGTAACAACGACAACTCCATCGAGGAGTTCGCAGTCCGTCATTTGACGGACGACCCATTCCAACACGGACTTGCCTTCGAGCCGCCGTGCTACGTGGTGCCGCTGCTTGCTGGTCAACAACACACCTTTGACGATACCGAGAGTGTTCATCATTGTACTGTCCTTTCTTAAAAGGGTCTGGTCTGGCTAATTGTTTGTGCGGGAACGTCCTGTGTTCCTGCACAACTGTTTCACCCATTTCGTAAATTTTGTGCCGCTTGCACAGTACCATTATACACCGGCAAAAAGAAAATATCAATATCTTTTTCAAAAAAATCTTTCTGTTTGCGAGGCAGTGCTTGGTTTGAGCAAACTGGACAAGTAGAAAAAAGGGGGGGAAATTTCTCATTCGTACAAATTCAATCACAGCGGGCTGGGCTAAAACACAAGCGTGTGCCGGTAATTTCCTCGCTCTCTGCTTTCTGCTAGCCGCAGATTACTTTCACCGTTTCGCAGTTAATTTGTTTCATTGCCGACTCCAATTTGGTAAATGCTGTCTCATTGGAATAAATTCCGACCACCGCACCACCGCTGCCCGCAAATTTGGCACAAACCCCGCAAGCCCTCGCCGTTTCTACCATTTGAATCTGTTCCTTCGGCAGTTTGCATATAGAACGGCGTAAATCAAAATTCGCATCCATCAGCGGCGGTAAATCTTGGATACGTTTTTCAAGCAATGCCTGCCGGAATTGGACGCTCAGGTCAGCAAATTGCTTCATTGCTTCGACCACAGCCGGTTCACCGCTGTCGTAACGGAAACGTAAATTGTTATGAAAAACTTCCGTCGGCTCGCCGCAGTCAGGGGAATACGCAACATACAGCGGCGGCAGCAGCATAACCGGTATTTTCTCGTATATGCCCCGCCGAAAACCGTCCTCCGTTATCATTGCTTCTTCAGAAAAATTCATCATCGTACAGCCTTCATAAACTTGGGCAACGCGGTCTTGCAGTCCAGCCGGAATACCGAGTTGTTCCCGTTCAATGAGCAAAACCAGCGACGGAAAGACGGCTTTGGGTATCTCGATTTGATAGAAAGACGACAAAACACGGAGCGTTGCGGTTATGATGGCACTCGAACCGGCTAAACCGACCTGCCGCGGTATGGATGTTTCGTAACGTATCGAAAAATTACGTTTATGCAAAGACAATCCTCTGCCTTTGCAGTATTCCGCAAAACCGAAAATTGCCGCCTTGACGAGTCGCATTCCGCCGTAATAGCCGTGAATACGGACATCTTGCGTTAACTCATCAAGAGAGCGGAAAACGGATTCATCATTGTCACTCGGAACAATTTCGAGGCGGTCCCATTCGTAAAGGGTTGCTTGGGCATAAAAATTCTTGACGATGACAGCAATGACTTTGCCGTTATAGGCATCGGACGGATTACCGATAAGTCCTGCGCGGGCATAAGCACGTTGACGGATAATTTCCATTGACAGTAACGGGTTAGCAGCGGACGGCGGACAATTTCATTGTACCGATTAAGCGGAATTATAACATAGCCCGCGCAGCAAAATGTAAACAAAATATCTGCGGACAATAAAACAGGCGGAAAATTGAGCATTCGCCCTTTACATTGACACCTTCGCTCATCGCCTTCGCCCTTTTCAATTCGAGTAAGAGGTGGTCCCGCGAGATTGGACAGAATTTTGCCTTGGATAAGGTGATATTGCCGCAATGATACTTCGGCAAGGTGTCGGCGTACTTTGCGAAGGAACTCCCATCCAAGTAAAGTACGCCCATATTGAAAAGTTTATCGGACAATATTCTATCAAGATGATGTGCCGCGTCCTTGACGTTTCCGAAAGCGGG
>JAITOZ010000095.1 GCA_031289675.1 Planctomycetaceae bacterium | reverse complement strand
AATATGTACAAGAATGAACCGCATATGGATAGATGCCTTATTTTTGCCAAAGAGGCACACTCGTTTTCTTTTGAAGGCACCGGCACAATAGACGGAAACGGACACGGCAAAAATTTTCGGGCGCAGCGTCCGATGCTGATGCGTTTTCTCAACTGCCGGCACGTCCATCTGACTGACCTGAATATCATCAATCCGGCAGCGTGGACATCAGCGTGGCTCTATTGCGATGATATAACTGTAACGGGCATCAGGATACACAGCCGGGTAAACGGGAACGGTGATGGTCTTGATTTTGACGGCTGTACCGGCGTGAAGGTCAATAATTGCAGTTTCGATACAAGCGATGACAGTATTTGCTTGCAAACTTCGCATACAGAAAAGCCTTGCAGCGATATTACAATCAGTAATTGCATTTTTGTGAGCCGTTGGGCTGGAATACGTATCGGCTTATTGTCGCGCGGAAATATCTGTTCCGTAACTGTCACGAATTGTATATTCAAGAATATCGGAGATTCGGGATTAAAAATACAGATGAACGAAGGGGCAGAATTGAAAAATATGGTGTTTACCAATCTGATTATGGAAAATGTTCCCCGACCGGTATTTATGACATTCTGTCAGCAACGGGCATGTGTTGATGCGCCTGAAGAGCCTGCTCCGATGAAGTATATGGGAAATTTTATTTTTCAAAATATCATCGTTGACAATTCAAAAGGCGATAAACATTCCGGTTTTGTATTGACGGGCTTACCGGACAAACGAATTGAAAATATCACTATCCGGGACGTGTATATGACTGTTGCCGGAGGAGGTACGCAGGAAGATGCCGACCGTTCGGCGATACCTGAACTCGACATAAAAACTCTGCGCGGCTGGTGGCCCGAATACGGTTTATTTGCCGGAGCCTTGCCGGCATACGGACTTTATGCCCGTCATATCAAAGGACTGAAAACAGATAATTTTAACGTACGGGCAGTCAACGCAGATAAACGTCCGGTCAGGAAATTGGATGATGTGCAAGAAGCGGATTGACCGCAATATCAATCCGCCTGTTCCAATCTGAACGCCCACGCATAATTACAGGGACGCTGCAATCCATCTGGAATCGTAATAACAATTCCCTTGTCGGCTTTATGCCATTGCAACACTTTATCGTAACCAAGCAGGCGCACTTCGCTGCCGTCTTTTACATTAACCGACTCAATCGCCAATTCCTTTTCGGGAAATTTTTCAACAAACGCATAGACTGTTTTATTGTCTTTGCTGCGGGTGAACTTAATGTTTCCTTCTTTGCGGTTTTCTTTCCAAACTTCACGGCTGCGTGTTTCGTAAATTCCCTGACCGTTTACCTTCAGCCAGTCGCCGACCTCTTCGAGTTGCTTCACTGCCGTCGGATGAAACTTGCCCTTCGCATCGGGACCAATGCACACCATAAAACTGCCGCCCTTTGCAACGCAATCAATCAGGTTGTGAATCACCCAACCCGCTCCCTTGTAATTCTCCGCCTTCGGGTCGTAGGCAAAAATCTTTCCCAGCAGGCAGATACTCATCCACGGCATATTGCTGTTTTTCTTTCCTCCCGGTACAACTTGTTCGGGTTGATAATAATCGCCGTAATTACCGATGCCCCGATTGCGTATCATTACATCGGGCTGCAACTGCCGCATCATTTTTACCGTTTCCTTATGCTGCTGCCAGACATCTTTGCCGAGCCATTCGTCAAGACAGACCATATCAATTTTGCCGTAATTCGTCAGCAACTCCCGCAACTGTTCACGATAGCGGGTCATCATCCGGTCGTGTTCCTCCTTCGTTGGTTCAGGCGACATAATGTACGGAAATCCGCTTTTTGTATTGTAAGTGCCGAACTCGTTATCTTTGTTTGCCTTCGACCGCTCGGTCGTGAGCGGATGATGGCTGAACGGTCTGAAATCAGCGTCGTACCAGTCGGGATTTGGATAATAGAGGTCGATTTTGATGCCGTGTTTATGTCCGGCATCGCAAAGTTCCTTTACAATGTCCCGCTTAAACGGCGATTCCTCAATACTGTAAGATAAATCGCATTGTTCTATCATCTTCTCCTGTGGCTGAAGATAATTGACCCGCTGTTTGACCCGCGTTTTCGTGTGAAACATCGAAAAGCCGTCGGTATGTTTTGAAGTGAAAGCGAATGCCTGCATACCGCAACGTTTAAAAAACTCCATCCATTCGTCAGCATCAAATTCGGTTGGATTGAATTCTTTGTACAGATTTTGATATGCCTGCTTTTTTTCGTTGGACATTCCTGAGCTGATCCAAGGCCAGGAGGCTTCGAGATTCCACATCGCATAGACTCCCCAATGAATCCGCACGGAATACTTGATATCGCGGAACGCTTCGTATGCTTCCGGCGAGGCGTGAACGTAATCGGAGTCGATTTTCTCCTCAACGTACGGTTGGGCAACCCGATAATGTGTATCGTCGGGCGGAAGACGCAGATCGCGTTCCTTTTCCCTTTGTACTGCATCTTGGGCAAAAGAGGAGCAAACGATGACGGTAAAAACGAACAAGGAAACAAAAAATCGTGTCATTGAATTAAGTCAAAGTAAGGAGGATTGACAAAAACGGTACGAAAACAGACGGCATAACGAACAGTCAATTTGCTGGTTCAAGTTTGAACGTCCACGCATAATTGCACGGACGTTTTTCCGGCGATTGCAATTCATCGGGAATTGTTACGATAATCCCTTTGTCATCGGCTTTGCGCCATTCCAGCGGTTTATCGTAACCAAGCAAGCGCACTTCGCTGCCGTCTTTTGGCGTTAGCGATTCAATCACCAATTCCTTTTCAGGAAATTTTTCGACAAAGGCATAGACCGTCTTGCTGTCCTTGCTGCGGGTGAATTTAATGTTGCCTTCGTTGCCACCTTCTTTCCAAACTTCACGGTCACGCGTTTCGTAAATCCCCTTGCCGTTGACCTTTAACCACCGCCCGACTTCCTCCAACTGTTCAATTGCCTTTGGATGAAATTTGCCCTTCTCGTCGGGACCGAGGCACACCATAAAACTGCCGCCTTTGGCAACGCAGTCAATCAGGTTGTGAATCACCCAACCCGCTCCCTTGTAATTCTCCGCCTTCGGGTCGTATGCAAAAATCTTTCCCAGCAGGCAGATACTCATCCACGGCATATTCGTACTTTCCACGCCTTTTGGTACATTCTGTTCCGGTTGAAAATAATCGCCGTAATTACCAATGCCCCGGTTGCGTATCATTACATCGGGCTGCCAGGTTCGCATCAGTTTGACGGTTTCCCGCAATTGCGGCCAGACTTCCGCACCTAACGACATATCGAGACATATCATATCTATTTTTCCATACATAGTAAGCAGTTCGTGCAATTGTTCACGATGGCGGGACATAAAACGGTTTGCTTCTTCCGGTGTATGGGCGATATTTCCCAACGGATGCGAAACATACGGGCGAAAATCCGCATCATACCAGTCGGGATGTGAGAAATACAGGTCTATTTTGATACCTTTCCTGTGTGCCGCATCGCAAAGTTCTTTCACAATATCCCGTTTGAACGGCGTTTCCTCGATGCTGTAACTTAAATCGCAATCTTCGATAACCGGTTTCGAGCCGGTCACATAGTTTGCCCGTTTTGTTACACGGGTTTTGGTATGAAACATCGAAAAGCCGTCGTGGTGTTTTGTAGTAAATGCAAAAGCCTGCATTCCGCAATTTTTGAACCAATCCATCCATTCATCGGCATTGAAATCCGCAGGATTAAAACTTTTGTAAAGATCCTGATATTCCTGTTTTTTCTCATTGCTCATTTTCAAAAACGGCCAGGAGGCTTCGATACCCCATTTGGAATAGACTCCCCAATGAATCCTGATGCTGTATTTTATGTCGCGGAAATCTTCATACGCTTTTTCCGAAGCATGGAGGTAATCGGCTTCAGGTTCTTCTTCTACATAATCCTTTGTCCATTTGTAAGTACCGTAAGATTTGGGAACTACGATATTCCGTGCGCGGTCTTTCTGCACATCTTCCGGTGTAACGGTTTTCTGCCCGAAGGCAACTGAACAAATCAGCAGGCTCATACCGAACAACAGTGTGCGGTAAAACTTGCTGGTCATCCGAATGTTTAACTTTTTCATTGTGATTTATTGTTTTAATTTTCTTGATCAACCGGATAAAAACGATATGTTACACCGGCTTTTGTATTTATTTTGATACGTTCGCCTTCATGGATTGCTTCCGCGCCCTGCTCGGTCACTTTTACTTTCCGTCCCTTCCACGGATTCAACAGTTTCAACGGTCGTCCCTGCTCGCTGACAATTGTTACACCGGAGACTTCCCCGTTTTTAAGCGTGGCGGAGACCAGAAATGCG
>JAITOZ010000036.1 GCA_031289675.1 Planctomycetaceae bacterium | reverse complement strand
CCGCGATGAACGAGGGAAGCGTTGTAAGCCGACCAGTTACGAATTTTGAACCGCCTTGCGGGAATGTCCGTTGTCTGCATTGTTTTTCTCCATAAAAAGGTAAAATCCTAAATCTTTCTACCTCTCATTACGAAAAATCTTGGAAGGAGGATGATGAATTCCTCCAAATTTTTCAAAATTTAGGAAACAACGCCGTATGCCTGCCTCAAATATTTTTTGAGAATTGTTTGACATGTGCTATTTGATATGCTAGAATTGACCAAAACGTGTGCTATCCAACTCCCCATTAACCCGCAAACAACAATGAAATTTGGAGTCCAAACGAAAATTATGCTGACCGTCATCACAATTACGGTCATTTTACTCGGAATGCTGGTGACTATCAGCGTCAGAACCTTTTTCGGCTTTGCCGATGAGGTTTTCGACAAAAATGTCGAATCCGCCTCGAAAGCGTTTAGACGTGAAATTGCCAATGCCGAGGCACTGGTACTTGAACAGACCCGCGCTCTTTCCTACCGCCCAGCCATTATACACGCCGTCAAGGCGGGAGACCGCGATGCTTTATTGAAAGAGTTCAACGAATACCACACAGAGCGTAAAGTCGATTTTATGATTATTGTCGGACTCGATGGAAAGTTCTTGTTCCGAAGTTATGATCCCAAAAAGTTCGGCGATGACATCGGAGATTCTCCGTGCATTAAAAGTATATTTGAGCATAAAGGAGCCATCGTTGATTTCGAGAGCACTCACGAATTCCCTCTTTGTATCCGTTCGGCAGCCCCTATTTATGACCCCGAAGATGATTCCAAAATGATAGCCGTGTGTTCTTGCGGCTTCCAACTCGATAACGATGCGTGGGTGCAATACTTCAAGAAAGAGTACGGCTGCGATTCTACAACGTTCGTTGGGACAGAACGTGTTGCCTCCACAATCCTCGACCCCAAAAAGAATACCCCCGTCGTGGGAACCAAACTAGAAGATGCGAAAATCATCAAGACTCTCTTTGAAGACAAAAAATCCTATAGCGGCGAAACAGTCGTTTTCGGTCAGCCTTTTGCTGTAACTTACGACCCGGCAATCGCTGCCGATGGGAAAACTATCGGTATCCTTTTTGCCGGTTTTCCGCTTGAAGCCGAGACTGTCCTGATGCGCAATAATATGCGGACAATGATCGGTATATCTGCGGCGGGGCTGCTGGTTTTTGTTATTCTCCTCTACATACTCATCAGCCGCATTACCGGACCGATTAAGCAAATGACCGCAGCAGCCAATCATTTGGTTGCCGGTGCGCTCGAAGTTGAATTGGATATTCATACAGGCGACGAACTGGAAACACTGGCGATTGCTTTTACGAACGTTGCCAAGACGTTGAAAGCCAAAGTGGACGTTGCTCTCAAGATTGCCGGAGGCGATTTGACAACGTGGGTTCCTTTGGCATCGACTCACGATACGCTCGGTATTGCCTTTATCGAAATGCGCTATGCTTTCTATGATTCGCTCAAAGACCTGACAGCATTGGCTTCGACGGTTACCCGTGAGGGAAACCAACTGACGTTGACCAATGAGCGGCTCGTTGCCAATTCGACCGAAAGTGCTGCGCAACTTGAAGAAGTTTCGACATCAATTGATACTTTGAGTGCGCAGATGAAAGACAACGCCGCCGATTCGCATAGTGCCGAAAAATTCGCTATTCAGGCATCAAAGGGAACGGTCGACGGACGGGAAAAAATGGAGCGGATGGTAACGGCAATGAACGGTATCACCAAAAGTTCGCAGGAAATCAAAAACATCATTCGGGTTATTGATGATATTGCCTTCCAGACGAATCTTTTGGCGTTGAATGCGGCGGTGGAGGCGGCGCGGGCAGGACAGCACGGTAAAGGATTTGCCGTGGTTGCCGAAGAAGTGCGTAATCTTGCGGCAAGAAGTGCCAAAGCCGCCAAAGAGACGGCAACGCTGATAGAGGAATCCATTCATCAAGTTGAGATGGGCAGCGGCGTTGCAGGCGATACGGCAGCATCTCTCAATCAAATTGCCGACTATGTTCAGCAGGTGAGTACGATTATCTCCAAAATCAGCAAAGATGCAGAGGACCAGACGCACAAATTGGGAGAAGCCAATGTGGCAGTCGGACAGGTTGCCGACACAGCATCGCAAAACACGCAGGCGGTTTCCGAATCTGCCGATGCGGTTACGCAACTGACGGCAACGGCTTTGAAGTTGGAATCGATTGTTAAGCACTTCCACACGAACGAGAGCGGCAAGGTGACGAAGCCGAATGATGACCCAGGTTTTCTGCCGAATCCTGAACCGCAGCGTAAAATGCGGGACGAGCAGTAACCGTGAGACGCAAGATTTTTGAGCAGTAAGATACAGAACCGGCAGGACATCTTTTCGATTCAGAGGAAGACGGCGTTTTCTACGAGACGCAAGGCGGCAAAACATATTTGCCGACCGAATACACTAACAGTGTAACGCTGGAAGGAGAGAATAACGATGGCAACAATTTATGATGAGTTTATCGGTAAGAAGTGCGTTATCCGCACCGATTCCGCCGGTGTCCATTGCGGTACGGTCGAACGTGTTGAAGGAACAACGGTACTGCCTTCCTGCGCATCAGCGTTTGCGCCGGTTATGTCACGCATTGGGACTTAAATATCAGGCAGCACAGAGTCTATTGAAGAAGCAAAAACAGGCATATGAACTAGGGTCTACTTATCCGTTAGGCTGGGGCTGGTGTCTTTGGCGGCGATGCTACCTAAGGACAGTCTCGCGGGGCAGACTGCTTACGTTCTGCCTTTATTGACATCGTTCCCGCAGTTGACGGAAGAAGCGTTAGCATCAGGAAACGGTCTGGTTTTGTCCAGGTATCTTGCGGAACAGCGGGCAAAAGTAAAAGGGTACTCTGATTTAACAGCAAGACTTTTAGGTAGACGGGTTGCTGTGCGCGGGGTACGTCCGTTGTTAACTGCTTGAGGTACATACGCAGCAAAACCTTTATCTACAAGTTTGGCGGCGTTTTTAGCCAATAGATTAAAAAAGGATAACTGAATGACGATAAAATTATATTTGCATAAAATTTATAGACGAATGAGGAATAAAGCGGTCAGAACGTATCAGCGATGGCTGCGGCAAGGCACTGTTGAAACGTCTTACGCCCGTACTTTCGTGTACGGTGATTACAGTATTAGAATTGCCGGTTGTGATTCAAATGAAATAGGGGATATTATTGTGAGGCTGAACGCAATGCCGGAACAGCAGCAAACCGCACGTATTGAACGAATGATACGGCATAAACATCCGTTTGCTAAACGTTTTACACGCCGTGTAAAACTGCTTTAATTTTCGCTGCCTAAAAAGTAGCCGAAATCGGTGTCCCGCTCTTCGGCGGCGAGCGCCTGCTGCTGGTCAGGCGTAAGGTCGGCAAGCATCATAATCGAACCGGTATCCGGCCACTTTTTTTCGATGACGTATATCGCCGCTACAGCGTAATTCACTGCGTCAGCAAAGTCGTC
>JAITOZ010000030.1 GCA_031289675.1 Planctomycetaceae bacterium | reverse complement strand
AACCTCGGCTCTGCCCGGTCATTTTCCGAAGTTTCCGACGGCTTGAGTAACTCGCTTTTCCTTGCCGAACGCGGCATTATGGACATCAGCCAGCGGGAAAGAGTTCAGGGCGGTTTTGCTGACGGCGGAGCAAATACACCGGGAGATACTACCGTCGGCACCGGCGGCGGCAACGGCGGCTGGGTCCACCGGTTCCGCATTGACGATGCGATGGCAATGGCGAACGGTACAAAGTATGTACCGAACGTGTCTCTGTCCTCCGGTACACTGCTCAACAGCGGCAAGTACATTTCCTGGCGTGTCGCCAACAGTGCGTTCGATTCACAAGCGGGAGGCAACCGGTTCCACACCATCCTCAAGCCCAATGGTCCGTCAGTACAGCCGCTGGACAGTGACGATACACCGAATGCTGTGAGGATATACGCTGCCAATTCGTATCATACTGCCGGTGTGAATACTGTTTTCGGTGACGGTTCGGTGCATTTCGTTTCCGACACGATAAACACTATGTCGGCGGAGTGGAACGGAGCGGCTTTTACCGGCGATACGATTGTTACCTTTCACGATTCCTATTTCAGCGGTGCGTCGCCGTTCGGCGTTTGGGGAGCACTGGGAGCGATTAACGACGGACAAGCGGTAAGCATTCCGTAAATAGTAGTGGTGAGTGGCGAGTTATCCATTTCGACCGCAGGTCGAATTACTAGTCACTAACCACTAGTCACTTAACTACAATACCTTATGAAACATTTAATCACCATTACACTGTTTATTGTTACACTAATGCTTTCCGGTTGCGGAGAGCAGATGCCGAAGGGGCTGCCGCCGCTTTATCCTTGCACGCTGACGTTCACGCAGAACGGCACTCCGCTTGCCGGCGGGATGGTGAGTCTCGTTCCGGTTGAGGCATCGCTGCCATTTTCGTTTTCCGGTCTGACGGACGCACGGGGCAGTCTGACACCGCTGGTGCAGGGCAAGTACAAGGGGATACCGGCGGGCAAGTGGAAAATTGGTGTCCGCAAGGAAGAGTTCCGAACGGAAGGCAATTTTGAGTGGACGGTAACGCTTGTGGACAAGCAGTATTACACGGCTGCGGACTCGCCTCTGGAAATAGTGATTGCCAAAGGTAAGAACAATTTCACGTTCGATGTCGGCGCAGCGGTCGAAGAACAAATGTCCGAAAAAGCACCGAAAAACGGGGGAAGCGGGAAATAGATAAGAGAGGAGACCATCGGGGGGAACGTTATCGGGGGGCTGCGGTGAGTAGACCTACACCCCTCCCGCTCTTGCGCTAATAATTCCCCGCTTGCGTGACAGCGGCAGAATATATGTGCGCACACTCTAAGAGAATTTTTTTAGGAAGCCTTGTTTTATTTCTGCCGGCAATGTAGAATATCGGCAGTTATCTAATTACATTACGAGGAGGAACACAGATGAATCGCCGTAATTGGCTCCAAAACATCCTCGGCGGCAGTGTTGCCGCTGCGGCTTTCGCTTATGCTATTCCTGCCGAAGCCCAACTTCCGGTGCGGCGGCGCAACGAAGGGAAAGGAACGATGAAACGCTACGACAATGCGCATTTTTACAAAGACGGAAAGTTCAATACTGAAGCAGCAATCGCCGCTTACGACGAACTGTTCCGGCACTTTCATTATTCGCTCGCCAATGTCACCAAAGACAAACGGTTCTGGGCGGTGGACTTCGGTCTCGGCGACTTCGTCAATGTCGGAATGGGCGGCATTTTCTGGGTCAACGACAAGGAACACGGATATTTCGGACACGAAATTTATCTGCTGCCCGGTCAAATGATTCCCGAACATTCGCACGTGCCGGCAGAAGACAAAGCCGCCAAACACGAGTATTGGCAAGTCCGTCACGGCAACGTCTGGACATTCGCCCAAGGCGGTTCAAAGAACGACAAATTGCCGATAGCACTGCCGAAGTCGCAACTGGATGCCAATGCGATTACCGCTTTCATTCCGCACGAATTGAAAGTCGGCGGCGAGGCACCGCTTCGGGCTTTGGGCGAGTGGCACTTTATGATTGCCGGTCCCGAAGGTGCTATCGTAACTGAGTTCGGCAGTTTTCACTCGAACCAGGGTTTGAAGTTCCAGAATACCAAAGCAAAATTATAAAAGCAAAAGACAAACAGGATAGAATGCCGCAAAAAACCGATAGGGAACGTTATACCCTGTCGGGGTTGGTTCGGTTCTGTTCTATCGTAATTCCGTACTGTTGTCTAACAGCACTAACACTAACAAGACGCTAAGATGAAAACACTAACTGCTGTACTCTTCTGTTTTTTCCTTGCGGCAAATGCGTTTGCCGCCGCTTTTACGCCCGTTACGACCGAAAAGGTTGTCAAAACGACCAAAGCCAAAACGCTGCGGGTCGAACTCAACGGGGCTGATGACCTCTACCTCGTTGCCGATTATGCCGGCGATTCCTACGACTTCGACCAAGCCGTTTGGGCTGAACCGACTTTGTACGACAAAAACGGAAATGCCGTCCGGCTTACGACTCTCAAACCGGAGTCCGCTAAAACCGGCTGCGGAACGCTCATCGTTGATAAAAATCACAAAAACGAGGCACTGAACATTGCCGGTGAAAAATTCCGTTTCGGCTTTTGGGCACACGCCCCGTCCATTCTTCATTTCAAGTTGGACGGCAAATATACCCGGCTGGAAACCAAAGTTGGTCTCGACTCCGGTGCCGAACGCGGAACGGTCATTTTTCAAGTCCGCAGCGATTCCGTCCCGTTTCCTGCCGAATCAGCGTACAAAAAAGGCGGACTCCTGCCCAATCAGGTTAAACCCTGGCACCTGCCGGAACCTATCACCGTCAATCCGGTTCCGTCCGTTGCCGATGCCGATGTGCAGTTTAATGCCGATGCCGCCAAGCAACTGCTCGACAAAGGAATCGAGGAAATTGTTTTCATTCGCCGCAATACCTACACCAGTTCGCACACTTATACGGAATACGTTGACAGTTATTGGACACCCGGCGGCGGACTTTGCGTTCTCAACCTAAAAACGGGGAAAGTCCGGGAAATTGTACCGGAATTGACCAAAAACGGCGTTGTCGGTTGGTTTGACGTTTCGTTTGACGCAAAGAAAATCGTCTTCGATTTCAAAAAAGCGGCAATGGAGGGTTACCGTATTTACGAAGTGAACGTTGACGGCACCGGATTGAAGCAGTTGACTTTTCCTGAAAAGAACGAAGCCGAACTTGTCCAAAAATACAAACGTGGCGGTTATCATCGCGGAACCGATGATATAGACCCGTGCTATCTGCCCGACGGCGGAATTGCGTTCACGACAACACGCTGTCAGTACAGTGTTCTCTGCGACAGCAGTGATAACTTTACCGTTCGGAATATGTACCGGATGGACAGCAGCGGCGCGGATATAAAACCGCTGACGGTGAGTCCGTTAAGCGAAATGAAGCCGTCAATGATGCAGGACGGGCGGATTCTTTATTCCCGCTGGGAGTACGTTGACAAAGCGGCAGGAAACGTGAAATCGCTGTGGAGTATGAATCCAGACGGGACAGGTTCGGCGGAAATTTACGGCAACACAATAACATTCCCCGAAACGATGGTTCACGCCCGGCAGATACCCGGTGAACCGAATAAAATCGTGATGACCGGCTGTTCGCATTGGATTAACAGCACTGTCGGAACAATTATCGAAATTGATACAACGAAGAATATCCGCAGTCCTGAAACGATGAAATATGTCAGCAGCGAAATTGCCGCTTTTGCACACGATGGTTTTCATTTCAAAGACGCAAACGGCAAGTGGTTTCACGATAAAACCGGAAAACAGGGGCGGCTGTTCCGTAATCCGTATCCGGTTTCATCCGAATTATTTATCGTTTCGCATAAACCGAAGGGTTTGCCGTGGTCGGAGTTAAACGGTTACGATTTATCGCTCCTTGACGGCAGCGGCAAGGAAACGCTGCTGCTCAAAGACCCGACAATTTCGCTTTGGACACCGTATCCGCTGGTTCCGCGTGAAAAACCGCCGGTTCCGACGGGAATGACTGTCGATAAAGAACTTGCCGCCAAGGGGTTGGCAAAGTGCATCGTAACCGATGTTTATGTCGGAATGGACAACGTGAAACGCGGCGAAGTCAAGTATCTGCGGGTACTCGAACAGTTGCCCCGTCCGTGGAATGCCCGAAAAACATACGGCGGTGACGGTTGGGGAATGTCGCACAGTGCCATCGGCGATGGTTTTTTAAGTCCAAAGGTGCAGTATGGAGTCGTACCGGTCGAAGAGGACGGCAGTGCGCAATTCCTTGTACCGGCAAACCGTCCGATTTATTTTCAGGCACTTGATAAGAATTACAATGCGATTCAAACGGAGCGGACTTACGTCAATTATAATCCGGGTGAAACGCGCAGTTGTGTCGGCTGCCACGAAACGCCGGATATGTCTGCAACCGCCCAGCGGAGTGCCGTACCGAAGAGTCTGAAACGTCCGCCGTCCGTTCCGATGCCGCAGTTGACGCAGGACAGCAGCGGAATGGTGTTTGATTACGACCGGCAAATTCAGCCGATTTGGAATAAACATTGCGTTGAGTGCCATAATCCGAACGGCAAAGATGCAGCGGCAGCGAAACTGAATCTGCTAGGCACTCCGCAAGGCGTGTACAGTGCTTCATACGAAGCGCTGATGAAGTTGTCAAAGCAGAAAAATTTGCTCGGCAACCGGCACGAGCGAGACGAAAACAGTGCGTCCAACAAGATTGAGTACATTGCACCGTACAAGACGGGGGCGTTGTCGAGTCCGCTGGCGGTGATGCTGGGGATTTTAACGGCAACAAATCAGCAAACGGCTTGGGACAACAAGGCGGTCAACGATTACGCCAAAGCACTATCGGAGGGACACAAGGACGTAAAGTTATCCGACAGCGAAAAGTTGACGGCGGCGAATTGGCTTGACATTAACTGCCAGTTTCATCCGTCCTATTGGGGCAAGAAGCACGAAAAGTTTAAGAACGAGCCGGATTACCGTCCTGCGCTGACATTCGATGAAGCCCGCAGCGGTACAATGCCGGTAGTAAAGACGGTGCCGGTAAAGGCAGTGCCGGTAAAGACAGTACCGCCGGAGACAGGGCAACTAAAACCGAACGTGGCGGCAAAGTAGTCATTGCCCTTGAACAATAATTTTCCTTTCACTTTTAATTTTTCAAAACACAATGCAGCGGCGTAATTTTTTAACAGCGGCGGGGACAACTGCGGTTCTCTCGGCAGCAACTTCAGTTATGGCACAGGTACCTTCAATGCGGGAGTTTATCGAACTGCGGACTTATACGGTCAGGGACAGAGCCAAGCGGGACATCTTGGTCGAAACACTTGAAAAAGCGTTTATTCCGGCGGTCAATGTTCTCGGAATCAAGCCCGTTGGTGTTCTGCTTCCTATTGAAAGCGAAGCGAAATTTGCTGACAACGTGTTTGTTGTCATTCCGCATAAGTCGTTTGACTCGTTCCTGAATCTTACGCCGAACTTGTTAAAGAACGAAACGTTTCGCCAGTCGGCATTTTTCAAGACGACCTCGAAAGACCCCGTTTATACGGCGTGCGAAAGTGCGTTTCTTCATTGCTTTGAGAAGTGTCCGAAGTTGGAATTGCCGAATCTCGGAGCCGACCGGTTTTATCAGATTCGGACGTACCGGAGTTTCAGCATTGAGCGTAATGCGGCGAAAATTGATATGTTCAACAACGGCGGCGAAATGGCGTTGTTCCGTGAATTAGGTTTGATCCGATATTTTTCGGCGAGGCATTGACAGGCAAACTGTTGCCGAACCTGACATATATGGTCGGCTGTGAGAGCAAAGAGAAACACGACCAGACGTGGAAGGACTTTATCGCTCATCCGAAGTGGCAGACGATTAAGGGCAATCCGGCTTATGCCGACACTGCCACCGAAATTACGCGTGTTCTGCTCCAACCGTCTGCCGGTTCGCAGATTTAGACCGGTTGCCGATTTCATTGCCTTATTGTTATTTCTTTGCCCATTGAGTATAATGGGAGAGAACAATTGGGTGTCATTCTCGATGTCCGCCTCTACTGTATGGAAAAAGAGCATCCGTTTTGCTGTGCAAACAGATATTGGTTTGCGCAGGGCAAACAATCAGGACTCGCATCTCGTTCAGGTTGCCCAGACAGCAAAACAATGGCTCGAACGCGGACATCTCTTTGTCGTTGCCGACGGAATGGGGGCGCACGTTGCCGGTGAAGTGGCAAGCCGCCTCGCTGTTGAAACCGTTGCCAAAAATTTTATCAGCCGCGCAGCGTGTTCCGTCCAAAGCATTGTCCAATCTCTCTATGATGCACACCGGACAATCCGTTCCCACAGCCGGCAGGAAGCATATCGGTCAATGGGAACGACCTGTGATGCTCTCGCTCTCACTCCCCAGGGTGCCGTTATCGGACACGTCGGCGACTCCAGAGTTTATCGGCTGCGGGGACAAACATTGGAACAATTAACTTTCGACCACTCTTTGCTTTGGGAAGTTTGCTCACTCACAGGGATGGCAGTAGAAGAGCCGCCGGAGTATATTCCGAAAAACCAAATTACCCGATCACTGGGTCCTGTCGATAATCTTACCGTTGATGGTGAAGGACCGCTGCCGATAGAAATCGGCGATATTTTTTTAGTATGCAGCGACGGACTGACAGGGCAAGTTAAAGACGAGGAAATCGGACAGATTCTTGCAGTTTTTCCGCCTGATTTAGCGGTCGAGTCGTTAATCAATCTGGCAAATCTCCGCGGCGGTCCCGACAATATCACCGTTGCCGTTGTCCAAACAACGGAATCGCCGCAAGAATCCGAAGCGGTTGACAAAGCGTTGTCGATACCCGGCTGGCATTGGGGAGTGTTAGGCTTTACGTTTTTATCGTTATGCGGTGCTGCCGGCAGTATTGCTGCGGGCAACTCGTTCCTGATAATGATGTTAGCCGTTCTGACAGCAGTTTCCGCATCGGCTTTTATTTCTTTGACCCGCAATACTTTATTCGGCGGTTCGCCGTTTCTGCCGCAGTCAGCCCCTGTCGGCAAAGCACCGTACCGGACTTGGAAATGTGCTTCATCGCCGGAGTTTGCCGGTACTTTAGCAAAACTTTTTTCCGAACTCCAAAATGCTGCGTTTTGCAGGCACTTCAACATCCGTTCGCACGAGGCTCAACATTATGAAGCGAAAGGCACGGAAGCCTTGAAGAGTAAAAATTTCCCTGAGGCAATCCGCAAGTTTTTGCTGGCTATCAATGCTTTGATGTATGAACTGAAAAAAATGCGGCGGCAAAAACAATAGAGTCGCATTTCTATCTTGTGTGCCGTTATACGGAAAAATCCGCATCTTGAGACCAAAGCGGAAAATTAAGTTAATCATTCAAGCCGGTTTTGCCGATACTAACGATAATAGAGGTACAGAGACACAACCCCCCCAATGTCTCCAACCCGAACTCCCAGACGGCAATGTCGAAAAAAACGTTGTATATTTTGCTTACCGCTCTTGCAGTGCTGCTTTTCAGCTCCGTCAGCGGTACGTCCGTATACAGTCAAGACGCTAAAAAGGAGCCGACACTGGGACAACGTTTCAAATCGGCTTTCCGCAATATATTTAGCGATGACGAAGAGCATAATCATAACAACACCGATATTAAAATCAGTTCCGTAACATTGTCGGCAACGCCGATGAAGCCGCCGAAACCGGTCACTGCCGCCGAAATAAAACAAGCCCAAACAGCGACTGCCAATTCGGCGAACAACGAACTCAAAACAGCATCAACACAGCGGGTCGGCTTAGTACGGACAAACCGGACATCGGATATTCCGGCAAAACTTACCGAACGGACAGCACAAAGCGAAGCCGCCGATGCAGAAAATGATGAAAATGTTTTTAAGCGGCTCCAGATGCTGCGGCATCGCGTTTTTTCTGCCGAGTCGATTGACATACACTCTGAACCTACGGTAAAACAGACCGATGCGGTACAAGACAGGCTGTCTCGCGGCGTTTCTCACGTTCCGGCAAGCAATACGGATGACCCGTTCCTAACCGCCAGCAGAAATCTCACCGGCAGAGTACCGGAGTTGCGGGACACGGAGGAAACAACGAAACCGGAACCGGTACTACAAGTTGTGCCGCAGAAAATACCCCAACAAACGGCACCGCAGCAAAAAGCGCAGCCGCAAAACACACAACAACAAAAAGTTCCCCAGCGGATTAACCGGACAGATTTGCCGGCGGAGACGAATGCGCCGAGGGACGGCAGGTTGGTTACGGCAGAATCCCGCCAGGAAGCATTATCGGTCAGTATCGATGCGGATAGTGCCGCCGATAAGGATACAGAAAGAACAGAGACACGTCTGACGGTCAGTCCCCGATTGGAACTGACTACGGAAGTTCCGCCGAAAACCATTGTCGGTCAGGAAGCGGCCTATAAAATCCGCATCGCCAATACCGGCAACGCTCCTGCCGAACAGGTTTCGTTGTCTGCCGAAGTGCCGAACTGGATAGAAATCCGTCAGATTGAAGTTACCGGCGGCAAGGCTCTCACCGTGCCGCGTGAAGAAAATCCGCAGATTGCCGATTTGACGTGGAAAGTCAGCCGTATTGAGGCAGGGAAGAGCGAACTCCTTGTTTTGCGGCTGGTCCCGCAACAGCGAAAAAGCGTTGAATTGCGGATTAAACACGACTTTTACCGTCCGGCTGCCGTTGCAAAAATAGAAGTGGAAGAACCGGTTATTTCGATGGAATTGCAGGGACCCGATGAAGTTTTGTGGGGCAGCGAGGTGCTTTATACTCTGATTGTCCGCAACACGGGTAACGGCAATGCCGAAGACTTGCATTTGGAACTCCTGCAAACGGGGTCGGATATGAAGGAGTGTGTTTTGCCGGTGCTGCGTGCCGGAGAGGAACAGCCGATAGACATTCGGGTCTGGACAGGCAAACAAGAACATATCGACATCAATGTTCAGGCGAACGGCAGATATAATTTGAAGGCGAATGTTACACGGCGTATTGATGTCCGAAGACCAAGCCTTGAACTGCTCGTTGATGCGCCGTCAATACTGTTTCTCGGCAATACGGCGGAGTTTGGCATCAATATCCGCAACAACGGGAATGCGGCGGCAAAAGACTTTGAAGTGAAATCGCTGCTTCCGTTGGGAACGCAATTTGTTTCGTGCAGTAACGGCGGAGATTACGACGGACAAAAAAATCAGGTACTGTGGAAAGTTCAGTCGCTTAGCGTCGGTGAAACGTTTACTGCCAAAATCGTGTGCAAACCGAAGACCGAAGGCGAATGTAAAATGGATACGGTTGTATCCGACCAGGGCGGCGTATTAGCCGAAGGCAGCGGCGAGTTCACGGCTGAAGCCGTTGTCGAATTGAAATTGAATGTCGATAACCCGCAGCGTCCTGTTGAAGTCGGCAAAGAGGCTCTTTATACGATTTACATTAAGAACGAGGGAACGAAAGCGGCTGAAAACGTTGAAATATCAATGGCCTTTGACAGAGGTTTGGAGCCTACGGATGTGGAGGGCGGCGATGCGTTTTTCAATGACGGACAAGTTTTATTTGACAAAAAGCCGTCGATACCGGCGGGACAGGAATTAGTCCTGAAAGTAAAGGCAAGAGCCGACCGGGCAGCAAACATTCGGGTTCGGACGGATATCGTTTGTAAAGCGTCCAACGTCCATCTGGTCAACGAACACGCAACATATTTCTACGAAAAGAAAAAGTAGCCGAACAGCCGCTGTGCGGCAGCGCAGCATTTCTGTAACGTGATTGACCTGCTTTGTGAGTCAAAGACAACGGACAAGAGTTTTTCCTTTTGACTCTCCGCCGTTCCTATCGCAGAACGGGGACGGGTAATCACTGCCCGTTCATAGTGAAATGACAAGTGAACCGTTTTTAACAGAACACCAACGCCGCGAGGGCGCGAAGAAAGTGACGAGTGATGAGTTAGGAATTGATAATTGAAAATGGAGAACTGATAATTAGGATACGATTCTACACCGAACCGATTTTCCGTTTTCTTCTAATTTTCAATTTACTAGTCACACCCTTATTTTCATTTTCCGACCCCTTAATAGTAATGCGTCTCCAAACTCTTACCCTTATTCCCTTAATTTACAAATAAGGGGAAACAATGAATGGAAACCTGTGCTATTAAGGGTACCGGGGAAAATAAGGGTTTCGGACAAAGGAAAACCTTATTTTCAAAAAATTATTTCTAAAAAATTATTGTCAAAAAAAATACCCGATAAAGTTTTACGCTCCCGCCGAAAAACGGACTTTGCCGGAAAATGAGCATCAACACGTCTGGGAAATACCCCGTTGCCTTTTTCATTTGCCTATATTATACTAAAGCCGTGTGAATACTAGGTTAGGCAATAATCCTAATGAAACCGATACTTACGGCAATGAGCGGCGGAGTGGACAGTTCGACCGCTGCGTGGAAACTCATTCAGGAAGGTTATGAATGTCAGGGAGCAACGATGAAACTCTTTGTTCCCGAAGAAATCGGTTACGCCGGTTTCAAGCCGACAGCCGTTCCCGATGCACAAAAAGTCTGCAAACAACTCGGTATAAAACACCATACCGTGGAGTTGATAGAAGAATTCAAGCGGCTCGTTCTTGACCGCTTTGCGCAAACCTATCTCGAAGGGAAAACGCCTAATCCCTGCGTTTTTTGTAACAAACACATTAAATTCGGACATCTTTTGCAGCGGGCGAAAGAGTTCGGCTGCGGCTCTTTGGCAACAGGACATTACGCAAGAATTGAAAGCAGCACTGCCGATGGACGGTATTTGTTACGAAAAGCAGCGGACTCGACCAAAGACCAAAGTTACGTTTTGTATTCGCTCTCGCAGGAACAACTTTCACAGATACGTTTTCCGCTCGGCAATCAAACGAAAGTTGAAACACGCCGCATTGCCGAACAAGCCGGTCTTGCCGCTGCCAAAAAAGAAGAAAGTCAGGACTTGTGTTTCGTTCCTGACGGTATGTACGCCGACCTCATCGAACATTATTTGCACAAGGTTTGTCCGCCGGGCGATTTTGTCGATAAAACCGGCAAGATACTCGGACAGCACAAGGGCATCATCCGTTACACTGTCGGGCAGCGTAAAGGTCTCGGTGTTGCGGCGAAGGCGCCGTACTATGTCTGTTCGCATAATGTTACGGAAAATCAAATCGTTCTCGCTTCGGAAGCCGATTTGGAAAAGAAATATCTGACGGCGCACAGCATTAACTTTATTCCGTTTGATACGATTACGGGAACGCTGCACTGCAAAGCGAAAGTGCGTTACCGGCAGCCGGAAAAGTGGGCATCGGTTACGCAGACAGGAGACAATTCCATCCGTGTTGATTTTGACGAGCCGGAAACAGCCGTTGCACGGGGGCAGTCGGTTGTTCTCTACGATGGAGACTATATTCTCGGCGGCGGAATTATTGATTAGAGTGTTTTCGCAACGGTTTTTGTTTTCTTAACCGCGAAGGACGCAAAGAAAGTGATGAGTGACGATTTTCGCTTCCGAATTTTCCCCGCATTTACTCGCCACTTTCTTCGTGCCTCCCGATTATCTGCCAGTTAGAAATTCTGCTGTATTCCCATTCCGATGTTCAGCAAAGAGTAACCGCCGTCGCTTCCGAGTGAAAATCCGTAATCGCCGTCGAAGTACAATGTTGCCGTCCGTTCTCTGTTGAGCCAGAAATGTGTTCCGAGTCCCAACTGTCCGTAACTTTTCCCCAAATCGCTGCCGCGTATTGAGAAAGGAATACTTCCGCTCTGGAATGTCTGTACCGACACCGGATAGTCGTCGCCGGTGAAGCGGCTCACAAAAAACGCCCGCGACTGCCAGCCGCCCCGTGCAAAATAACTCTCTGTCGTGAAACCGAGACGTGAAAGCGACCGGGCAAACTGCATCTTACGGAAGTTCAACGCATAAGTACCGCTGGTCTCGCCCAGAACGTCGTTTGCAATGTTGTTGCCCGAATTATTCCACGTTGTTCTATCCGCTGATTCATTATAAGCGTTCTGCTTCATCACTTGAATTTCAAAACCGGCAGTAGGACGAATCACGAAGTTCGGACTTACCGTAAAGGGTCTCGCCAATTCCAAAGCATAATTGAACGAATACCCGTCTGTCTGCGAAGTGTAATGGTCATTGAGACCGAAAAGCGACTCCTGATTCGTAATATGCACTTGCTCGTTGCGGAGATACCGGTTGTTCTGGTACTGTTGGTAACCGGCCCCGAAGAACGTTTTCAATTCAAACTGTTCGTAGGGAGCGGCAACCAGATACAAGCCCAAATCATAATCGCTTGAAGTTGTCTTGTCCCAGAGTTCCCGCAGTGTACCATAACCGGCGGCGGCAGTGTAACCCCAAACCATACTCGGAGTCAGATTCCATTCCATACCGGCAATGACACCGTTACGGTCAAAAGAATACTTGAAAGCGTTGCCGTCATCGCCCATCGCAAACGAACTATGCATAAAATTCCCCCAAACCGAACCGCTGCGGTACATCGGCGACTGTCCCCGCACACCGTATTGCGGCTGCGAAACAACACCGCTCTGCCCGTTCGGAGCCGCATACCGTCCGTCCGGCGGCGGAACGGCAGGCTGTCCGTAGGGCTGCGTCATCCGGTTGGTGCGCATATCCCTGAATACCACGTTGCCGCGGCTGCCCGTGCTTAATCCGCCCTGACCGTAACCGATTTGATTAAAAACCATATCGGTCGGACTCCACAAATTCATCATCACACTGTTTGCCCGGGTCGAAGCCGCCAGTTGACGGAAAACATTCCGAAGCACTTCCGGCGAATTCAAATCGAAACTCATCGATTGGGCTAAACCCGGATTGCTGAACATCGCCTCGTCCAATGCCTTACCGACCTGTACGGCGTTGTAGGGATTTCCAACCCTGTGTTCGTAATAATGCTCATCATCGATGACCGTCAATACCGCCGCCTTTTGCCCCGTTGCAAGCGGTGTCGGCAGTATCGAAACGTTGGAATAGTATATATCCATCGTATCGCTGACAACGTTGGCAAAATTGCTTGAACCATCGTAAGCATCGCTCGCAGCAATGATGAAAGAATGTTTCTTATCATTGTCGGCTACCTCTCTGTTCTCCCAAATATTATCGACCTTCAACGTTCCGCCGAACCTCGTTGCCGCCGGGTCGGTCGCATTAAGCCGATGTACGTCCAGCACATCGCTGATACCGTAGCGGGATAAAAGTTCTGTCAGTTGGACTAAAACCTCCGGTGCGCGGTGTAAGGCTGCCCAGCCGGCAGGGTCAATCCACGCTGCCCGTGTTGCCGTTTGCTCCTGACAGACGGTCTCCCAAGCCGCCTGACGCGCCGTTTCATCCGGAAAACTTCCTGAATCGACAGTTCGCCAGTTCGCCGGAGGTTCCGTCTGCGAATAATACGCAAGCAAATCGCCAAGCGTAGTATTGCCCACCGTCATTTCCAATATTCCCGATTTTTCGATTGCCGTCGTTCCCGGCTGTTCAATATGCGACAAATGCAGCGAACCGTAAAATTTGATTTCACCGAATTGACCGCCGTCAACGAGTGTGGCACTGTTATAGTCCGTCCCCGTTCCGATATAGCCGGGTAAACCGGGTGAGAGAACACCGTCATTGACAAAATAACCGGCATATCCGTTCGACCTCTTGCTCAACTCAAACGAACCGTTGCCGGAAACCCAGCCTTCATTATAAACATCGTGAATCACAAGCCGCTTCGCATCACCGCCGGCAAAACTATCCGCAATCACCGACGTATCATTCATTAACAAATGTCCGGTGTTTGACACCGTAAAGTTCCGGACATAAGCGGTAACACCGTTGAAAATCGTCGTTTGAACGTCGCTGTTACTCGAACCGATGACGACATCAATGTTTCCCTGCCGGGCAGAACCGGTTCCGACATCGTTCGGTTTGTTCACTGCGCCGTATCCGCCGCCCCAAATCGTTCCGGTATAAATATCATTCTGAAATTGCAGCAGCGTTCCGTCGCGGGTAATGCCTTCTAAAATCTGAGCCCGTGTCAGTCCAGTCAAATCAATCATCCAGGCATCGTCCGCAGGCCAAGCGGCAAGCATCCGGTCTCTTGCATCGCGGAAGTGCAGGTTATCTTCGACCGTCTCCATATCCGGACCCGCTGCGATTGCCGCAGGGTCAACACCGCCGGCACTCTCTTCGGCGGTCTCTTCTGCTGCCGCCTCTCCGTCCGTTACCGGCGAGGGTACCGGAGTTACGGATGCGTAACCCCATTCCAGGAGGATCTCGTCCAATATCACTGAACGTCCGGGTATTGACGCATTGTCACCATTCGCCATCGTCCACCAACTCGGTGAAACATTATCGCCGTCGGGAACCGGAGTCGCATCACGATGTCCGAGCAGATAACTTTTCGAGCCTTCAATAGTCGTCGTACCGATAATCTCATCGATATAATGCGACCACCCGCCGTCTGCACTTGTGCGGCTCCAAAACCTCGTTGCCGCAGCGTAAGGCATCGGAAAAAGTTCTGCACTTTCGCTATTGCCTTCCCAAACACCAACGGCACCGTTGTAATGCGAAACGATATTCCCCGCGATGCCGCTGTCGTCCACAAACGAGAACAATGTCTTTCGTTCCGCCTTCGACAGACTGTTCGCAATGAAATCGTAATTTGCCCTCAAGTCTTCTTTACGTGTTTTGCCGTCTTCGATAAACGCCTTCAAATCGGCAACCTCGCTGTTGCGTCCTGTGGTAATCTGCGCCAGGTGCGTTGTCTCATACTCGCTGCTGTAAGAAGTGCCGCTGCTGGAACTGTAATATACCGGATTGCCGATTTGAACGGCTGCTCTTCCGCCGGTAAGCAGCGCATCATCGCCCAAAACCGTCAATTTTGAAACGACCGGTCCGAAATACGTTGACCACGCATCCGGCTCTACGCCCCAGCCGAGAGAATCGCCGGTCAGGTGCAGCCCGTAACCTTCCGCATTGATAGCCTCCGCTTTAACATACGGCAGTCCTGTTATCGGTTCGATGTAAGGCAGCCCCGTGGCAGGGTCAAGTGCCGGGGACTGCCAACCGTTGAGAGGATTGACGACCACGTACTTCTGAAAATCCGCACTTTCCGGGTCGCTCAAATTAACGAGGACCCTGCCGGTTTCCGGGTCTTTATTGGCAATAACTCTTTGGCTGCCGGAACGTCCCGCAATAATTTTGCCCGCCAAATCGATCCGGTTATACACGCCGCTGTAACTGCCGGCATAGTGCATATCATCGCCTTCACCTGCATAGACAGTTGTCGGAGCATCGGCAATACCGTAACCGCTGGCAACAATGAGGGAGCCGCTGTCAATGAGGAACCGGTTATTGTTACCCTGAAACTCAATACCGGTTCCGGCTGAATTGACGGCAAGCAAGTGGTCGAGGAGATTATATCCGGGAGCGTCAGGGTCGCCGTAAGTGTCAACACTCAACGTCCCGTCCGATTTCGTATAACCGGCAAATATTTGTGTACCGCTTATCTCGATTTGCCGCAAAGAATTGATGTAATCAGGGTCATTATAATTCGTCAGCCCCGTACCGACACTTTCGCCGTTGCCGCTGTTCGGGGCAAACAGGGCGCGGAAATCTGTCAGCGGATATCCGTCCGTACTGCCGTTTTTGAATTTGTTCATCTCAAGAGATATACCGACACCGTTGACCCGTATTACACTGTCTTCGACTGTCAGCGGACGCGCCGATTCGCTGAGAGAACCGTAGTAGTATCCGTATCCGTCGCCGTAAGAGTAGTAATAGTTTTGGTATCCGTTGTAATACCACTCATCCGATTCGCTGTCGCCGTCTTTAGGATTCACCCGCGTCACGGACTCGTCCCGGATACCGACTGAATTAGCCCCCGTTCCGATAATCATTGTCCCTGTCACGGTCAGAACACCATAGTTGTCGATTGCCGGACCGCTGACAACACGGATGGACGAGGACGAACTGCCATCCTCCAACCATTCGCCCGTAACCGCTAATACGGCGGTATTATTGTAATCATAATTGTACTGGGGCAGTTCCGGTGCTTCCGGTGCTGCTTCTCCGTCGGCGGGAGGCGTTACAGGGTTTGCTTCAGCATCAGGGTCAATCCAGAATGAATCGTTGTACCCGTTCCTGATACCGATGCCGTTTCCTGTGGCAGTGATGGTCGTCCCATCTACAAGCAGCGTCCCGTTATTCCAAATGCCGATACTGCCGGGTCCCACAACGATGGTGCTGGCGCGAATTTCCAATGACGAACCGCCGCCCGGAAGCATCTCGCCGGTCTCTTCATCGTACTGTCCTCCTGCGCCGCCGCTCGCATTGTCATTTTTAACGCCGATTGTCCCGCCGCGTGCAGTAATATTAAGGTTGCTGAATACATTGACTCCGGCAGCGCGGGCTGCGGCGGCAGAATTATCGCTCAAAATACCGATAGCGACATTGTCCGTGTTGCTCATCTGAAGACGAGTACCGTAGTAACCGCCGTTCTGTCCCTCGACACCAATCACAACACCGTTCAGAATATTATTTCCGCCTTCAATCCAGATTCCTCTGTCGCCGTCACCGTAAAGCGTCAAGTTTGCGCCGATGTTCAGGGTGGTGTCGTTTGTTCCGATAGCAATCGCTATGTTATTTCCGCCGTAACCGAGATCGAATTGCGTATCTGCGTCAATCGTTATCGTGTTGGGCTGAGAGCCAAGTCCCTCCATCCGCGGAACGAGAACGGCACAGTTATTCGACCCGCTGAAACTAAAAATCGTATTGGCGACCCTTAGTTCCGAATTCGTCATTGACGTAATGATGCCGATGCTCCCTGCGTCCAAGTTGAACACCATATTATTGAACTCGAACGAACTGTTCGTAACCGGTATTCCATAAGGTATAACCAATGTAAGGCTATTCGCATTCGGATTGCCGTGGAAGTCAAAGACGTACGAGGCTACAGCGTTGACGGTCAAGTCTTCGATAACGAGGTGCTGGTTGTCCGCAACACTGCTCGGGTAACTGCCGTGAAAATGCAATATAGCGGGGTTAGAGTTCGGGTCTGTCTCCCTAACAGTGCTGAAATTCAATGTATTCGCATTGGTGTCTGCATAAGTTTCTTTATATGTTTTCCACTGCGCAGCCCAATCAGGGGCGGAAAAATAGGCATTCGGCGAGTTGTCGTATTGCCCCAGAACAGTAAAGGGGGTGCAACAGAGCAGCATGAGCGCAAGGACGGTCAGCCGGGAGGCTAAACGGGCAGCGTTATCGAATAATCCGTTACTGTTTTTCATACGCTTCATCCTTGCGCACAACACTTGCCTGACGAACCTATAAATAGGTTCAGTCTTTTTTATCGGTTATCGGGAGACAGTGATTTGATAAAACCTGTGATAATCCATACATTTTTTGCATTTTACGCAAATTAACATTTTGAAAAAAGGATTTTGAAAAAAAGGACAGCACGAATAAGATATGCAGCGCAGCCAAAATGGGTTGCGCTGTCTTACAACTTCCCTGCGGCATACAAGACCTGATATGTTGCCAGCACTGCATCATAGACGGCATTGCACCGGTTGGTTTCCGCTGCTGTCCGCTGTGTTTGGGCATCGAGAACTTCGGTGTGATTGACAAGCCCTTCCTGAAACTGCCGGGTAACGACGCGCAAGTTTTCCGCTGCCTGCTGCAATCCAATTTCTGCTGCCTGGATACGTTTGCGTGTTTCCTGTTCCGTCAGCCACGCCGAGCGCACCTGTAAGTCGATGAGCGATTGGACTTCGTCCCGCTGCCTTGCTGCCGCTGCCGCATTTTCCTTTGCCGCACGCTCACGTCCCTGTGCTGCGCCGCCGTCAAAGAGAGTCCACTTTAACGAGACTGCCCCGACCCAAGCCGTCTCTTCGTTCAGGTGCGAATTCTGCGTGTAAGTGTATCCTCCTGCGGCAGTGACCTGCGGCAGTTTATCGGCGTGAGAGGCACGACCTTGTGCCGATGCTGCCTGCGACACTGCCCGAATACGGCTTAACTCCTTGCGGCAGCGGAACGCTTCTTCTGTCAACGCCGTCAATTCCCCGCTCAACGGCGGAACGCTCACCTCGTCAAGCACCGCCGGCGTGTCCAGCGGTCTGCCGAGCAGCCGGTTATACGCCGCTTCGGCAAGTGCTGCCGCATTGCCGACTTTGAGAACGTCCTGTGTTGCCGATGCGAGTGCCGTTTGTGCCGCAAGTAAAACGTTGCGCGTTGCCATTTTTTGCTTGAACAATTTTTCGGCATCGGCAAGATGCTGCCGCAATGCCATTTCGGCTTCCTGCGCAACATTCAGCATTTGTCTTGCCCGAAGGACATTCAGGTACGCTTCCGTAACCTGCCGGCGGATTTCCTGCTGCGAAACACCGTAACCGGCTTGGGCAGCCCGGACTTGATACCGGTTCGCTTCGATGCCGGCGCGAATTTTTCCGCCGGTATAGAGCGGTACGGCAGCAAATGCGGCGGATGTTGCGAACGATTGGTCGGTCAGCGGCAAGTCGAGTGTTGACGGCGGTATCAGCGGCGGCGCACCGGCAATGCCGATACCGGCACTCATCGGATGAGAAAACGTATAGTAAGATGTCGAATTAGTAATTGTCGGCAGCCGGTTTGCCTGTACCGCTTGAAGTTCGGCTCTGGCTGCCTGAACCCGGTGGGACTCTGCCCGCAGAGCGTTATTGACTTGCAGAGCCATTTGCTGCGCATCGGTTAGGGACTCTGCCGAAACCGGAGCCGCTGCAAGCGATAGAAGTAACAAAACGAAGACAATATAAAAATGCGCTGTTTTTCCGCTTTGAAATTGCGGTGAGTAAGAAGGCTGCAAGCCTTTCACCGCATAGTTATCGCTTCCCTGCGTAATTTCAAACCAGCAACAGTATAAAAACGGGGCAATCCGTGCCATATCGGGCTTATCGGCAGAGGGATATACCGTTTGTGATTTTATTGCCGTTGCTTGCGGTCTTTCGGAAATTACGGATTATGCGGTTGGATTGTCAAGGCGGACAGACGCAGAATTTCGGATACGATTTGTTCCGGTTCTGCCATTCTGCCTTCGCCGGTTTCCCCGCAACTTAAATGTCCTGATTCGGGACCGATAAAGGATATGCCGTCATCGTGTAACTGCTGTATGTTCCGCCGCACTGCCGGTTTGTTCCACATAACCGTATTCATTGCCGGGGCAAAAAGAATCGGATTGTTAAACGACAGCAGCAGCGTACTCACGAAATCATCGGCAATACCGTGAGCGGCTTTGGCAATGATGTTTGCCGTTGCCGGCGCAATGCAAAATAAATCCGCTTTGCGTGCCGCCTCGATATGGATGTGAGACGTATCGGTATCAAAGAGAGAACAGCGGACTGGACGGTTCGTCAACGCCTCGAAGGTTTTCGGGGACACGAACCGGACGGCAGATTCCGTCATCACGACGCTTACCCCGATGCCGCTTTGTACCAACCGGCTGACGGCGGCTGCCGATTTATAGGCGGCGATTCCGCCGGTTACGCCGAATAAAATCTCGGTCAAGGGATTGAATAGGGAAGGAGGAAACGTTATGATACACTCTGCCCGTTATTGTCCTTTTTCCCTTGTTCCTTGTCAATTCCCGTTCCGCCTGTCCATTCGTTTTGTTTCTAACTGTTTTTTATTGTTTTTTGTTTTTTAACCGCGAAGGAGCGAAGAACGCAAAGTTTTTTCTTCTATTCTTCGTGTTATTAGCGGTTTTGCGATTGATACATTAAAATGGATACGTTCGATTTCGGCAGTGAGGAAAACAAGCCGATTAAAATTTTCAATGCTGTTTGACCCCGGTTTTCTCCGACGATTAGAGTACCTATCGCTAATTTCACGGCGGCAGTTCAGCGGAACCTCTCTGGCGGCGAAACGTTCCCGCCAATTCGGTATCGGGGTTGAATTTGCAGACCATCAAAATTATGTCTGCGGCGACGATTTACGGTATTTCGATTGGAACGTGTATGCCCGATTCGGACTTGAACTGATTAAACGTTTTAGCGAGGAGCGGGACTTGCCGGTCTATCTTTTTCTTGACACTTCGCAAAGTATGGCTTTCGGCGAACCTGTCAAGTTTGATTATGCACGAAAATTGACCGCTGCTCTTGCGTACATTGCCCTTGCCGGTCTCGACCGGATAAGTATCATTCCCTTTGCGGAGAAAATGTATCACGGTTTCGTGCCGGTGCGCGGAAAACAGCAGATATTGCGGGTAATGCAGTTTCTTGAAACACTACAGCCTTCCGGTAAAAATACGGACTTTACGGCAGTGATGAACGGGTTTGTCCGCCGGAAACAGCGCAGCGGCTTGGCGGTGATTATCAGCGATTTTTATGATATGCAGGGTTATCAAACGGGAATAGATACATTGCGTTACAGCGGTTATGAAGCGAATTTGATACAAATCTACGGCGTTTCCGAAGCCGAACCGGCATTGCGGGGCGATGTGCAGATATTCGACAGCGAAACAGGACTAATGCAAAATGTTACCATAAACGAAAATATGCTGCGCCGCTACAAGCAGAAGTTCAGCGAATTTTTGTACGGAATCCGCCGTTACGCTCTGCGCTGCGGCTGCAATTATACCGTTTCGGCAACGAATGTGCCGTTTGAAGACGTTATTAAAAAGTTACTCAGATAAGTTGTTCTGATGCCGCCGTCTCATTTTTATCTTATTCTTGCTGCTTTTGCCGCATACTTCCTGTGCAGCGGTACAACGCTGCGCGACCGTGTTCTCCTTTATACGCTCCATCATATTGAGAAAAGCAGCATCTATGAACCGGCGGAGCAGACGCTCTTTGAAGGGGCAATGACCGGCTTACTTCTGTCGGCGGACGATGATTATGCAATGTATGTTCCGCCGAGCGGGGCGGCAGATTACGAAAATGAACTCAATAACCGCTTCGGCGGTATCGGTATCCGTTTTGCCGCCGAAGAGAATCAAATAAATCCCGTCGTTTCTTATCCTATTCTCGGTTCGCCCGCCGCTGCTGCCGGTATCCGCTCCGGCGACAAAATTTTGGAAGTCAACGGCACCGTAACCGAGAATATGCCGATTGAAGAAATCAAGAAATTGATTTCCCGCGAAACCGGCGAGCCGGTTCGTTTGACTCTTGTCCATTTCGGCGAAACAGCCCCTGTCCCGATTTCTGTCTCTGTCGGTATCATTCAGCAGGACAGTGTTGAAGGCGGTTATATTGATGCCGCAGGTCATCGTGTTTTCCGTTTGGAAACAATGCCGGATGTAGGTTACATCCGCATCAATGCTTTTACGGAAACAACCGCAACAGAGACCGCCCTTGCGTTAGTAAAAATGTCGATACCGGAATTGGACACATCGGAATCCGTTGCGGTTAAATCGTTCATTCTTGATTTGCGGGACAATCCGGGCGGCTTTGTGCATACGGCGGCGGAGGTTGTCCGGCTTTTTATCGAACCTTCGCCGCAGCAAAATGTTATTGTAACGGAAAAGTACCGCGGCGGTGTACGGAAGCGTTTGACGTTAAGGTCAGGTGAAGTTCTTTGCCGGCTGCCGATGGTCGTGCTTATCAACGGAGAAACTGCCAGTGCGGCGGAAATTTTTGCAGCCGCTTTGCAGGATTATCATCGGGCGAAGATCATCGGCAGCCGCTCTTTCGGTAAAGGAGTTGTACAACAAGTTTTTGAGTTGCCCTTTGAATTAGGAATTTTTCAATTCACCGCCGCAAGTTATTTACGTCCGAGCGGTCGAAACATTCACCGTCTCCCCGATGCCAAAGAGTCGGACATTTGGGGAGTGATGCCGGATAGGGAAGTCAAGTTGCCGGACGAAGAAATGAAAACAGTAATGCAATGGCGGAATCTATGCAGCAATATTGTTACAGAAAACCGCAGTGCGGTACTCGCCGAGTTCCGCAACACGTTCAAAGAGCATAAATTCAAGGAACATAACGAAGATACGGGCAGCGAACCGTTTTTCGACCCGCAACTGGAAAAGGCTATTGAAGTGTTACGCCAAGAGCAGCATTGATCGGCGATAGGGATGAAACATTCCCTTGCCGGTGCGGCGGGTTTTGTTTTCCTGAAATTTTTTTCCTGCAATTTTACAACGGAACAGGTATGATGTGTGTGTAGTGCCGCAAATAAAACGATAAAGGGTGCGTAAAAATTTATCGGGTGCTGTTTTTATTCCTACCGGGACAAAACTTGCGTAACCCTTATTTTCCTTTTCCGACCCCTTAATAGTAATGCGTCTCCAAACTCTTACCCTTATTCCCTTAATTTACAAATAAGGGGAAACAAGGAATGGGAACCTGTGCTATTAAGGGTAGCGGAGAAAAATAAGGGTTTCGGACAAAGGAAAATCTTATGTTCAAAAAATTATTTCTAAAAAATTATTTCTAAAAAAAAAATACCCGATAAAGTTTTACGCACCCAACGATAAATTGAAATGATGAATTGGTATCAACTTCCTCTGCGGACACGTCTTGGCGTTATCGCGGCAGTGTTAATGATTTTGGCGGCAGGTTCGCTGTATCTGTGGTTGAGCGACCCGATTCATAACC
>JAITOZ010000228.1 GCA_031289675.1 Planctomycetaceae bacterium | reverse complement strand
ACAGTTATTGGGAACAATAAAACCAAACTTGCCGTGTTGACGTAAAAGATGATGATAAGCCCTGTCAATAAATAACAGGTAGGTATTCAACTGATAATGGGAAAGAGGATAATGCTGATAATAATATTCTTTTTCCTGTTTCGAAAACTTACCTCCTCTTGTAAATATGTATGGCGGATTACCGACGACGACATCGAAACCGCCCTTCTTAAAAATGTGCGGAAATTCCTTGTGCCAATCAAAATTCTTCCCGCTCCCCGCTTCCCCCTCTCCACTAATCAACGAATTGCCGCATTTAATATTATTGTCTAAAAAGTTGAGTTTGCGGTTCGGCTTTGCCGTGTGAATCCATAACGCAAGCCGGGTAATCTCCACGCTCTCCTCGTTAATATCTACACCGAAAAGGTTATTTTCCAAAATAGCCGTTTCGTGTTCGGAAAATACAAAATCGTGTCCTAATATCCTTGCCGTCATTTCGTCGATGAAATGGTGTTCCTGCCGCAAAAAATCCAGTGCCGCATTAAGAAACGCTCCGCTGCCGCACGCCGGATCACAGACTGTCAGCGAGAACAGCCAGTTACGATATTCCTCCAATGATACCAAAAGAGCCGGTTGAGACTTCGACCGTTTGGGCTTTGGTTTGGCTTTTTCCTTTTCAATCTCGTCGGTGATTCGTTCTTCATCGTCGATTCCTAACTCTTTTTTCTTTTCGTTACATAACTTGCCGAGCGTGTTCTCAACAATGTAAGCCGTAATATGGCGAGGTGTGTAAAAAATACCGTCTTGTTTCCGTTTGCTCTCCTTCGGAAGTCCGTAACCTTCGATATTGGCTAATTCATATTTTATTTTCTCGATTTGCGTCAGCGAATTTTCAAAAATGCGTCCTAAAATATTAACATCGACATCGCTCTTGTAATTGTACTGCCGGAGCGTTTCCAGACGGTTATGGAGAACCAAATCGGGGACATGAAGACCGTCGAGTTCCTCATCTGCTTTGAACAAACCGCCGTTGTAGCCGAAAATCGCACGATTATTGCCTTTTCCTCCGCTGTCCAAGTACCGGAAGTATTTTTGAAAGTGAACATACAAAGGACGGTATTCGTCCGCTTCCCCAAACGTTTTCCATTCCCGAATGATTTTTTCCATCGTATTGGGAGGAAGCAGACCGCAGTTTTCCGCAAACAAAATGAAAATCAAACGGTCAAGAATCTTTTGCGCACACTTAAACAGCGTCAACTTATTCATACCGGGATTGCCGGTAATGAGTTCGTTGAACAGCGCGTTTTTGAATTGAGAATAATGTGCATAAAAGTTTTTCGTGATTTCATCTTCGCGGCTGACCGTTTCGGTTTTCAGTTGTTTCGGCAAATCTTCCGCAAGATTGTCATACGCAAGGCAGAGCCAAAGAACACCGAACTGTTCCTCGGTCAACGTGAAAAGATTCCATTCGATATATTTGACTTTGTTATCGATATAGAATCGAAGTTTTTCAAAATTGGAAACGATCACATACGCTGCACCCGGTTGATTGTTTTTGTAACCGAATGCCTGATCGACAGCGTTTTTCAGATTAACAGTTCGCGTGTCTTTCAGTTCGATCACAGCACGAACGTCGCCGTTGACAAGAACCGCTCCGTCTGCTTTTTGGGCGTTGGTTACATTTTTCTTTTCAGTAACGAGATTATAACCGGGTTCAGGAAAAAGTTTGTACTCCAAGACATTGACGAAAAGTTCCCGCAGAAAACCTTCTTGAAACTGTTCTTCCTTGCATTGACGGAGATAATCCTGCCGCTCTTCGTTGTGAAAATAACGGACGTACTTTTCAAAAGCCGTATGAATCTTTAACGATTGCGGTTCAATGTATTTTGAAAGAATCGTGTGCTGGAACATCGTTTTTAGACCGTTGTCTGAATTGTGAAGATACTTCCTCCGGCAATGGCGGGAATGAGCATCATTGTATCGCCGGGCTTGACAGCGGTTGCCGTACCGTTGGCGGAACGGATGTCCTCGTCGTTCAGATAAACATTGACGAAACTGCGCAGTTTGTCATCTTCGTCGAAAAGATGACGTTTCAAGTCGGCGTAGTTTTTCGTGAGTTGACGAAGGGCTTCGTCAATACTTGCCGCCTCGACTTGAATCTCGGACAAACCGTCGGTAAAGGTTCGTAATGCGGTCGGCAGTTGAATAGTTACGGACATTATTTTACTCCTTGTTGATTGGTTCTTCCAAAAATTTTGTTCGGTCGTGCTGTAATTCCCAACTAGTCATTTTGTCTGCCTTGCCGGCGGCGGCGGCGACAATAATGTACGAATAAACCGGCAATGCGTGGTCTAAATCATACTGCGACGGTGCTGCCGGATGGTCGGGATGCGAATGGTAAAATCCAATAACCTCCAAACCTTGTTTCCGTGCCGCTTTTTCGCAGTGCAAAAATTCTTGGGGCGTAATCAAAAACCGGTTATGCTTTGCCGTATCTTCACGCTTGTTGGAAATCGGTAAAACTTCACGGGCGGTTTTTTTACCGCTTTCAAAATGTCCTAAAACGGCACCGCAACATTCGTTGGGATACTCCGCTTCAGCGTGAACGTTGATTTCGGCTATTTGTTGTTGAGTTAGTATGACCATTCTGCCTAATCCCATATTTCGTCACTCAAATAGCGATAACCGCCATCGCAGAGCATTGTAACAACCAGAGCCTCTTTCGGCAAGGTTTCGGCGAGAGTGACGGCGGCTAACACATTCGCTCCCGAACTGATTCCTACAAAAAGTCCCTGTTCTTTGGCAAGATTTTTCATCGTTTTTCGGGCTTCTTCTGTTTTGATGTCAATCTGTCCGTCAAATAACGAGGTATCGTAAAATCCCGATGGAATGACCGTTGCCTGATGCCGCATTCCTTCGAGACCGTGAAGCGGCGAGGCAGGCTGCATCGGAATCGTTTGAATCGCCGCATTGAGTTCTTTTAACCGCCGCGACGTTCCGATGAATGTTCCCGACGTTCCCATACCGGAAACGAAATGCGTAACCTTATGCTGTGTTTGTTCCCAAATTTCCAGTGCCGTCGTGTTGTAGTGGGCTTTCCAGTTTTCGCTGTTGTTGTATTGGTCAGTGTAAAAATAGATACCCGGATTGTCGGCGGCAAGTTGCTTGGCTTTGAGCAGCGCACCATCCGAACTTTCCAGCGGATTGGTGGCAATGATTTCGGCATTGTACGCCTTCAGAATCCGTTTACGTTCTTTGTTCGCATTAGAGGGCAGGCAGAGTACGACCCTGTAACCGAGAACCGCCCCAAACATCGCCAAAGCAATGCCGGTATTGCCGCTCGTTGCGTCCAGAACGGCTTTGTCTTTTGTCAGCCGTCCGCTGCGGAGACCGTCAAGCAGCATTGCTTTTGCTGCCCGATCTTTCACTGAACCGCTGGGATTCAAAAACTCCGCTTTGGCAAAAACCTGCGCACCGCTTCCGTTCGTTTTCAAAGGAATAAGCGGCGTATTACCAACGTGGTCTAGTATCATCTCCCTTTTTTTAACGCTAAATTAAATTATTACCGTACAAAATTATTTTTGTACAAAGTCCGTCAATTTTTTGACGAAGAAGTCGATTTCGTCCTTCGTGTTGTAGAACGCCAACGAAGCCCGGACGGTACTTTCCCAGCCGTAGCGGCGGAGAATCGGCTGAGCGCAATGGTGTCCCGCTCTCAAAGCAATTCCTTCTACTGCCAAGCCCTTGTTGATTTCTTCCGTACTCAATGAGTCGTGAACGAAAGAAACGACACCGGCACGCTCACGGGGATGACCGACAATCCGGATGCCCGGCACGAATTCCAAAGAACTTCGGGCATATTCCAAAAGGCGATGCTCGTACTGCCGGATATTTTCAATGCCGAGTGAACTGACATAATCCAGTGCCGCTCCCAGTCCGACAGCATCGGCAATGTTGCCCGTTCCCGCCTCAAAACGTACTGGTGCCGGTTGATACTCCGTTTTTTCAAAGGTTACATCGGCAATCATTCCGCCGCCGCCCTGATACGGACGCATTGCATTGAGCAACGCCTTCTTGCCGTACAAAACGCCGATTCCCGTTGGGGCGAAAATTTTATGTCCTGAAAACACAAAGAAGTCGGCATCCAGCGTTTGAACGTCCGTTGGAATATGCGAAACGGACTGCGCCCCGTCAACCAACACTGCCGCCCCGAACTGATGGGCAAGGCGGACAATTTCCTGCGCCGGTGTGATGGTTCCAATCGCATTAGAAACCTGCGTAACGGCAACGATTTTGGCTCTGCCGCTTTTGAGGAGGTTCGTATATTCTTCGAGCCGAAGGTCGCCGTTCTCATCGACCGGAATCACTTTGAGTACCGCGCCGGTCTCTTGGGCGAGCAACTGCCAGGGGACGATGTTTGCGTGGTGTTCCAAATGCGAAACGATAATTTCGTCTCCGGCGTGAACATTGTCCCGTCCCCACGCTGCCGAAACGAGATTGATTCCTTCGGTCGTTCCCCGCACGAAAATGATTTCATCGGCAGAGGAAGCGTTCAGGAATTTTCGTACTATTTCTCTTGCATTTTCGTAAGCATCAGTGGAGCGGGCTGCCAAGTCGTGTGCGCCGCGGTGGACGTTCGAGTTTTCGTGTTCGTAGAAATACTTGAGTCTTTCGATGACTGCATTGGGTTTCTGCGTTGTTGCCCCGTTGTCGAACCAGACAAGCGGTCTTCCGTGAACTTTTTCCGAGAGAATCGGAAAATCGTTACGGATAGCCGTAATGTCAAAATCGCGAGTCAAAGGATTCGCTGATACGAAAGTATTTTTTTCCGGCGGAATCGTTTCCTGCGGCGGAATTTTTGCGCTTTCGGTCAAGCGTCCGTCGTAGTTTTTATCGTACAATGTTTTGGAGACTTCGCGCCAAACCTGTTGAATTTCGTCATCGTCTGCCGACGTGAACGACTCGGCAAAGTGATTTTCGGCAGGAAAAAAGTCTGCCGTGTAATCTTGCAGTGCGTTTTGCAGTGCATTTTGAACGGAATCGGAAGCGAAACCGTCAATCGAGGGAGCGGGCATAAGGGCTGTCATAAATGTTGCTGGTTAAATTATTGTTTGAAGTTAGCAAAATACGAGTCAATCTCCGGTCTCAATTCGATTCCGGCTTCCTCGAAACAATCAAGCAATTCCTGATACGTTCCTTCGCCGCCGAGAAAATCCCAAAACTCTTCGGCGACTTTTAACTCCGATGTATAGTATTTCCTTTTTCTGGATATTTTTCGGAAACAAATCGAGTAAGACGTTCCCAGTTAATGATTCCGTCATCGCAAAATTCTTGCGAGAAAGCAAGGGTAAATTTATTCACAACTTGAGCATATATTTTTTGATACGACATACTGCGTTCCTTGGCACGATGCCCGACCGGCTCAATGATGTCAATGTATAATCCCTCATCATCGGAAATAAACTTCCAAAATTGCTGACCGCAAATCTTCAAATAGCCACCTGTCATCTCGTTTACTTTGCGTTTTCCAAAACAACAACCGTTAACAATAACGACTTCACAATTCTTGTATGTTTTTAGTTGATTTATGGCTGATTGTGTTTTTAGTGTCAAATCTCTGATTTGACCGGAATTGCCCCAATTCCAACCTGATTTAATTTCCACCAAGTAATAAGTTTGCTCTTTCTGAAACCCTAAATCAAATTTTTTTAGTTCTGAATTGAGACTCTTATCAATACGTTCTCCATTGTACACTTGCCCGCATACAAAAATTGCAATGTCTTGCAAAAAATTACCAAAAAAAGTTTCTTCTTGAGTATGTAAGTAAGTGTCCAAGAATCCCTTAATAAGGTCTTGCGCTGTCAAAATGTTCTTTGCCTTGAATAAATAAGGGTTTTTGTGTTTAAGCATATCGCGCAAATCGAGTCCGTTCAACTTCTCTTCACGTGTATTATGAAATTTGCCGATGCGTTCCTCAATGTACTGCATAAAGAGGGTTTTCTGTGAATGTGCCATAATTTTGTTTGATGTCAAAAAGTTTAATTGCTGCCGGTTCTAATCGTTGTTTTGCGAGTTCGCAATACTCTGTCTGTATTTCGATACCAATTGAATTCCTGCCCATTCGCTGTGCAACAATGTTTGTCGTTCCAGACCCCATAAACGGGTCAAGTACCGTGTTGCCGTCTTGTGTAAAAAGTTTGATGAACCATTCCGGCAACGCTTCGGGAAACGCTGCACTGTGATTTTTGTTGGCACACTCCGTTGCCAAATGCAATACATTAGACGGATACGCTTGGGGACGGTCAAGCCAATGCGATATGTTTTTTCCAAAGCCGCTAACAGTCTTTGACGTATCTCTAATTTTGTCTGTTGCGCTTAACTTTGCTAACCGCTTATGTTTCCAATCGCCGGTTGGAACCATTACTGCCTCCTGATACATATTAAACCTGCGGTCTTTGTTAAATTGTAATAGCCGCTCCCAAGCGTCACGGAATCGATTCGACCATTTGCCCGGATAACAATTTTTTTTATGCCAGATAAACTCCTCTGTCCAAAGCCAACCTTGTTTCCGCATTTCCAAAATCAATTCGAGAACGTACGTACTCCGTTCTCCTTTTGCGGCTTTTTCTTTGATGTTCAGCACAAACGTTCCGGTCGGCTTTAACACACGCAGCAGTTGTTCTGTTATCGGCAAAAACCATTCGACATATCTATCAGGCGTAATGCCGCCGTAAGTCGTTTTACGCTGGTCTGCGTAAGGCGGCGATGTAAAAATTAAATCAATCGAATTATCCGCAAGTGTAGCGAGAACATCCCGGCAATCACCTTGCAAAATGTCCGTGCGAATCATCATTTTGATTTTTCTGCGTGTGCCGGAATCATCTCTGTGAAAATGGTACGATATACAATACGCAGCGATTCCCCAATCCCCCATTCTAATCCTTTTACGGCAATATGTAATTCTTCATCAGTTAATTGCCGCCCTAAACCATATTCGGCTTCACTTTGGATGTCGCTTTCCGTAATTGCATAAACAATATCTTTAGATTTGTGATAGTACATAATCTTGTTTTACCGTATTAGATTCTTGTTTCAATATCGGGTTAAACTTGATTTTCGTTTCGGCTGCGTTGAGCCGTTGTCTGCCCGTTTTTCGATCCTGCCGTATTGAATCAAATACGCAATGTTGGATGTTGTAACGTTTTTCCCCAAGTGAGCAGTCGCCCACTCACTCGCTTCTTTAATCGTCAATAATTTATCGGCAGACATGGTTTCGTATGAAAGGGTTATTTTCAGGAACCGGGAGGCTGCCTCCCAGCGTTCCCGAAAAGCCGGTTTACTTTTCATACTTATAATAATTCCCGACCTCGACATTTTCAAGTACGGCGACGGCATCGTCGGCAAGGATTGCCAACGAGCAATAGACCGACAGGAAGTACGAAGCAATGCCCCGCTTGTCCACGCCCATAAAACGTACCGCCAAACCGCGTGTCGTGCCGCCGGGAAGATTCGCCTGATGCAAACCCAAAACGCCCTGCTTCTTCTCGCCGGTTCGGACAAGCAAAATGTTCGTCTTTCCCGCCTTGCCCTTCGGGACTTTATGACCGTCCACGAAAAGTTTGTCCGTCGGAACTATCGGAATTCCCCGCCATGTCAGAAAGTTCGTGCCGTAGAACGAAACCGTCGCCGGCGGAACGCCGCGCCGGGTACATTCCCGACCGAACGCCGCAATCGCTCTGGGATGCGCCAAAAAAACCGACGGCTCTTTCCAGACCTTCGAAATCAATTCGTCGAAATCATCGGGTGTCGGCGAACCGGAGACCGGCTTGATTCGCTGGGAATCCGCAACGTTTTTGAGGAGACCGTAATCGTCGCTGTTGACAAGTTGGCTTTCCTGCCGCTCTTTAAGACTCTCGACAGCCAAACGAATCTGTTCGCTGACCTGATCGAACGGACTGCTGTAGAGGTCGGCAATCCGCGTATCGACATTGATGACCGTCGAAATGGAATTGAGCCGATATTCACGCGGAGCGGTTTCGTAATCGACGAAACCTTCCGGGACTTGGCTGTCGTCGGCGGCTTGACGGCAAAGCGAGTCAAGCGGTGTATCGCCTTCTTTGACTTTATTCAACCGGTAAATACCGGTTTCGAGGGCTTTCCAATCGAGAAAGCGCGGCAGCCAGCGAGGCGTAAGCGAACCGAACTGAGCGTCGGTTTTCGTAACGTTAGCAAGTTGATACGCCGCCTGAGGACTTAACGCAGCGGCATTTTGTAGTTGTTCAGCCATAGTAGTCTCCCAAAGTAGGGTTGGATTGTTATGTCGAAGCCTTACTCGACAGACCGCATTATACCACTTAATTGCCGATAGAGCAAGTAGGCAATCGAAATTTGGGAGTCTACCGGTTATGCCGGCTGGGGCGGTTATTTCGGCCGGGGATTGTGCCGTTAGGGTATACGGGCAAAATATTATTGTAGATAAAGTTTGTCCGTATTGACGATAAGAGAACGGGGGGGGATTCGTATTGACAGTCCCCTCGGCAAACCTTACAATCCGCAGGAACGAAACGGAATTAGGTATCAATAATGAACACGCTCGTCAAACTATTCATTGTCTTGATTTTCACCGCCAGCATTATGTTTATGTCTTTTGCGGTGGTGATATACGCGACACACACGAATTGGCGTGCACACAGCACGAAACTCGCAGCAGATTTGAAAACGAAGACAGACGACCTGTCGGCGTTGAAAAAAGCCAAAGCCGATATGGAAACGGCGTTGAAAATCGAACTTGATTCGGCAAAAGACCGGAACACGGGTTTGCAGGAGAAAGTTGCCCAAATCGGTAACGAAAATAAGAAATTAACAGATAGTGTTGCCGCTTTACGGAAAGAGCAGGCAGAACAGATTGCTGCCGTGCAAGCCGCCGAAGAGACCACTGCCAGACTGCGGGAGCGTTACGATGCGGCAAGCAAAGCGTTGCTGACAGCCCAGAAAGATTGGGCGGATATGGCTTCCGACCTGACCGCTAAAATAGACGAAACACATAGTTTGGCGTTACGGATAGCGACCTATCAGTCAGTTACTTTGCAACTTGCCCAAGACTATCGGGATGCCGTTGATGTGCTGAAAAAACACGGCTTGTCGGCTGACCCTGTGTTGTATGAATCTGCCCCGCCTGCCGGTATCCGCGGGCTTGTTACTGAGGTCCGTCCGAAGGGAATGATAGAATTATCCGTTGGTTCAGATTCCGGTCTGACTAAAGGACATAAACTCGACGTTGTCCGTAATCTTGACGGACGCAGTTCATACGTCGGTAAAGTCGAGATTATTGAAACGGCACCCGACAGAAGTGTTGCCAAAGTGCTGCCGGAGTTCCGGCGCGGTACGGTGCAAAAAGACGACGAAGTGCAGTACATTGACATCAATACTTTAACGGCAAAATAAGGACGATGGCACTGTTTAAGAAAAAAGAGAAAAAACAAAAAAGCAAGCCGGTTCCGGCGGCAGCACCCAAGCCGCCGAAACCGCAGGCTCCGGTGATCCCGCCGGACAGTTACACGCTGCTGCTCGGTTTGGCGGTGTTGTTTTTTCTCACGGCAACGGTCGTACTCGGTTTGAATTATTATTGGTATCAGGGATTGACCGCACCGGCAGTGCTGCCTCTTGATTGGGCAAAATAGGGTGTTCCTAACAACACCGGATTTTTACAGGCAGACGGCTTTCACGGTGTCCTTTGTGAACAAATGAGCGGGACGAAGGCATAGTGCAGCGAAACTTCCGGTTACTTGTGAGGCGAACTCTCCGCTCACAATGTTCTTATACTTTTATACCCTCGCCGTTCGCAAAGCGTTGTTGACATATTCTCGCCGAGCAGTTATGTTTTTCGAGCGAAGTAAAAGAAACGAGAGGCGGACCGCGTCAAAGCGGTGATTCTGCTCGGTCGGTTCCGGTCGGTCGGAATCTGCCGTTGCCGAAGCCTTACTCATTGACCCAGATACCGTTAAGTCCTACTTTCAACGCTATCTGAAACTCGGTCAAGATAATTTTTATCAATTAAATTACACAGGTAAAAAATCCTCTCTTACCGATGAGCAAGCCCCAAAAGGTTTTGTCCGTTATTACAAACGGCTGCATAAAATTAGCGGTGCCGACAGCGTTTTCTATTTCGGTGATGCGGTTATCACAGGAAACGATAACGGCTAACGTGTCGTAACGGAATCGTTTTTATCTTATCCAATACCAAGCCCTCTTGACTTCCCTGCGGCAAACGCTCCAATGAACGGCAGATAAAAAGAACCCGTTTTTGCGGTATATGTACGTGAGGACTGTTTGGGTACTCATTACACGGTAATGAACGGACGGTCTAATCCTTTGCGAAGTGGAGGAGAAAATGAAAAAAACTAGCGATTATTTTGCGTGTTGTTCAGAAGATTTTTTCTACCAAAACCCTGACTGGAAAGGATGGAAGCGAAAACATCCGTGGCTTGCTTTTTTAGGTGATGTTGACGATATGACTTTACCAAGCGAACTAGACGACGTTGTAAAAAACTCGGCACACACAATAATCTGCGGTCTGGTTCACCGATGTATGGTGCTGTTGCTGATAGTCTCGTTGTTATTTGTCGCAGTATCGTGGTTAAAAGTCATACCGTATGTATGGGCGGAACTTATGATGCCCGCGTGTTACATTGCGATAATAGGCAGTATGATACTGCATTTCGGAAATGTCGCCGCCGACTATGTTTTTCCCGGAAAAGCCCGTAAAAGCAGGTGTGAGTATGTCCGCGACTACTATGAAAATTATCTCGCCGAATACTATGACGCGTATAATTACGAACAGCAAGACGATTCAGAAGTACAAATATCCCGTTAGAGTAAAATAGACAAGGTATAATCCCTGTCTATTTTTTTTAGCCTTTATTCAAATTATGTCAAATATTGCTTACTTACTTGCACGTTCACGTGCAGCGAAAAATCCCGCAAACAAAATCGTTGGCGGCGCAATACGGGTCGGAACGCCCAAGGCACAGCAGCGTCACAGTGAAGTAATGAGGGCTGTCAATAAAGACAGGTCTTATGAAGAATTGGAGAGACGGAATGCTATACCGGTCTGGACGGATGTGTCCGGTAAACCTGTTCCTGATGTTTTGCCGCCAAATCCAGAGACTATATCCGCTTGGCGAAGAGGAAGCATTGTTCCCGGACAATTTCACACGGCACCGTCCGTGACTAATCCTATGCCGCCGAAGATACTTGCGGCATACCGAACATTCGAAAGCATCGGTGTCGATTACGGCGTAAACCGCAGTACCATTCACCGCATCGTCGAATGGGTCGAAGCCGACGAGTTCTTGGGCGTAAATTCTTCCAATGATAAGGAAGGAAGACGAGGGCAGAAAAACAATAGAGGCGGAGGTGATTTGTGTATCAATCCTGGCTACAGCAGATACAGCACCATAATACTGTTTCCCGTGTTTAATTCCAGTGCAGTCCGCTGCGTAACTTTTCCGGTTCAGTGCCGATTTTTTCGAGCAGTTTTTTATCCTCCTCTGTCCAGTCTCTCGGCAACATTACTGATAATTCCGCAAATAAATCTCCACCGCTAATGCCGTGATTCTTTACCCGTAACTTCGTGCCGGTCGTTGAATTCGGCGGTATCGACAACGATACGCTGCCCTTCGGAGTCGGCACATCGACTTTCGTCCCAAATACGGCTTCCTTCAACGTTATCGGCAAATTCACATAAAGCCGGTTGCCCTGTCGGGCGTAATACGGATGGTCTTCCACCCGAACTGTCAGGAACAGATGACCGTTTTTGCCGCCGTTGTGTCCCCGCGTTCCCAAACCGGGCAGCCGAATTTTTTTTCCATCTTCAATACCCGCCGGTATTTTTATGCTGACCGTTTCTTCCCCGCCTTCGGGACGGCGCAAATGGATTTCCGTTTTTCCGCCGGTAATAGCCAGAACGAATGGTATCGTTATCGATTCTTCGAGGTCTCGTCCTTTTGAGGAATAGCGTCCGGCATTAATAAAATCTTCTGTTGAGGCACCGCCGAAACCTCCGCCACCGAACATTGAGAGAATGTCGTCAAGGTTTTCCGGTCGGAAATTGCCTTTGCGGAATGGTCCGCCGCCTCCGCCGAACGACCACTGAAAAGGTCCTTGTCCGCCGCCGTTACCCATTTGTTCAGGGGAAACGCCGAACTGGTCATAGACTTTACGTTTTTCGTCATTGCCGACAGTATCGTAGGCTTCCTGAATTTTTTGAAACTTCTCTTTCGCTTCTTTCGGATTCCCCTGATTGAGGTCCGGATGATACTTTCTTGCCAATCTCCGATACGCTGAGGCAATTTCCTCCTTCGTTGCTGTATTAGAAACCCCCAGTGTTTGATAGTATTCACCGCTCATCTTTTAGTCTGTCCAAATAACCTTCACTCTAATGTATCAAATAGATACCGGAATGCAAGGCGGAGAACCAACATCGTTGCTTGCCTGCGGTGTTCCTGTCTAGCAACCAGCGTAAAAAAAAGACAGAGGCTTCTGCCTCCGCTTAATACGGCAGGGACTAAAGTCCCCGCCTCTTTTATCTTTATGCGCCGCCGTTGCCGCACTCTGCTATTTGAGTTTCATCAGTAAAAAGATGCAAAAATAATGGGGCTGGCATAGATAATAGCCTAAGAGGAAGGCGATTTTGAGGTTATTTTAAGCCATTTTTTCAAAGTGGTCAATAGTTTTTTCGGCGGTCCGTAATTGAAGCGGAACTCACATTCTTTGAGAAACAAATTGAACTTACTATGCGGAATTCCATTGAACTTTCGCAGATGTCTCTTCGCTTGATTCCAAAAGTTTTCAATGCCGTTA
>JAITOZ010000207.1 GCA_031289675.1 Planctomycetaceae bacterium | reverse complement strand
CCGACGAGTCCGATTTTGACGGTGTTATCTTCGGCGGCGTGAACCATCGGAATGGCAGCACCTGCCAAAGCACCGGCGGTAACAATGCCGGTATGTTTGAGAAATCTGCGGCGGTCTTGCTGAGACTGTTTCGTTTGCACTGGTAATGCTCCTTGTAAATGATGTTGTTGACAAGTGTAACAAATCCGCCAATAGAAAACAAGGAGCAAGTGCTGTCATCACAAGATATACTGTAGCCGGTTTAATTACACAGGGAAGTTTGTGCATTATCCGTGTCTATTCAGCATAGCATTACTTACGACCAATCTCAATTTCTTTAATCTGATTTGTGGGGGGCGGCGCAACGTACTATTTTTGTATTAAAAATCTATTTTTGCTAGCAATTATCCAAAAATAGGTGATAATGGAGGTTGGCAACCGTCTGTTGTCCTTTGTTCACTGCTGCTTGTCAACCGCTATGAAACATTCCGCATTCACTCTGATAGAACTTTTAGTTGTTACCGCTGTCATCCTCCTGCTGGCGGGTATTTTGCTTCCCGCCATTAACGGGGCGAGGGAATCTGCCCGCCGTGCGCAATGCATTGCCCGGCAACGCGACATCGTTACGGCGATGACAGCGTATCATACCGAAAATAACGGTTTGCCGGGGTACGTCGAAACCTCCGGCAGGTTGCTGGACAACAGCACCTATTACCGGCATCTGGCTTGGTTCATGACGCTCTATCCGCATATCGGCGAGGTCAAACGGTATGAGGTATTGACGCGGGAGATTCCGAATTCCGGCGGTAACTGGGATTTCACCGGCATCGCTTCGGCATTAGTACCGGTTGGTCTCGGTATTTGTCCATCGGCGAACACGGATACGCCGCTGAATTACGTTGTTAACTGCGGACCGCACGCCCTTTCGGGAAAGGCTGGTGAACTCTTGACGGGAGCGGTTACGCCGCATTTTACGCTCTTCAAAGACCGCCGTCAAATGTCAGCATCGGACTTACGCATCGTCAATGCCAAGGTGAAACTCGATGAAATCCCCGACGGTACGGCTTCGACGATTATTCTGTCCGAAAATGTCGAAACAGTTGATTGGCGGGGGCAGGATATGCCCCGGACACAAATACCTAACTCGGTCGGTGCCGGTGCAGATGCAAAAGTTTGGTTTAATATCACGGCACTGAATACAGTACCGGACAAGTTAGACAACACCCGCAGTTCGGTGTTGGTGAGCGGTCTCGGTTTTATCTGGTCAAATAAGGCGGTTACTCTTCCGTTGCCGACCACTTATATTCCGTTGCCGCCGAATACCACCTATACGTCGTCTTATCAACCGGCGGAAGTGTCGCTGCCGGTGACAGCGTTACCGCCGCCGACAGCCCGTCCGTCATCGCATCACCGCAGCACGTTCATCGCAGCGTTTGCGGAAAGTTCGGTCAAGCCGCTTAATGTCGGCATCAACGCCGATGTCTATTTACAGTACGTTTGTCCCGACGACAAACAGGCTCGCAAACAGGTTGCGGACGGCGGATTAGGATACGGGAACTGACGAACGGCGTGTTGACGTTAAAGATTCGGCGAATCGAAAATCGCACGACCGGAGTGGGGACTCCGTAAAGGCTGCAACAAAATGACATAAAAGGAGGCGGAGGTGTTAACTCTCGCCTCTCTTGGGGGGGGAATTGGAGGAAACTTTTGCTCACAATGGTTTGCAGCCATTTTTAGATATTGTCAGGAATAAAAATACAATAACAGCGTTACAATAATTGATTCAATTCGATGGAAATCACTCCTTTTGCGGGATACCGCTATAATTCCTCTAAAATCGCTGCACTGGACGATGTTACGGCACCGCCTTACGATGTTATCGGCGAAGCCTTTCAGGACGAATTGTTTGCCAAGCATCCCAACAACACCGTTCGGCTCATTCTCGAAAGAATGTACCCTGACGACAACGAAGTCAATAACCGCTACAGCCGGACGGCAAAGACTCTTGCCGACTGGAAGCAAAACGAAATTATCGTACAGGAATCCAAACCGGCAATATATGTTTATCATCAGATTTACGAATCGGGCGGCAGCCGGTATGTCCGCAAAGGCTTTATGTGCGGCTGCCGCGCCGTACCGTTCGGATACGGAATGGTGTATCCGCACGAAATCACGATGTCCGGTCCGAAACTTGACCGGCTGATGCTCACAACGGCGTGCAAGATGAATTTCAGTCAGATTTTCGGATTGTATCCCGATGAAGAGAATGCCGTTCAATCGCTGCTCGAAAAAGCACTGGTTGCCGGAAAATATACGGATTCTGTAACCGCAACCGATCATCTTGGTGTTGTTCACCAAATGTGGGTTGTGGAAGACGAGGAAACAATTAAGTCCGTCGTTACGGCAATGGCACCGAAACCGATATTCATTGCCGACGGTCATCACCGTTACGAAACAGCGTGCAATTACCGCAAACAGATTGACGATATGGGGCTGCTTAACAGTACGCATCCGGCAAACGATGTCCTGATGGTTTGTATTGCGATGGAAGACCCCGGTCTCATTGTTATGCCGACGCACCGCTTATTTCACGGAGTAACGAAGTTAACGAGCGGAGTGCCGGAGTTGACCGGTAAGGAACTGCAAACGAAACTCGGCAACTGTTTCCGTACAGAAATTGTCGGCAGCGGGGCGGACGGTGCGCATCAGGTTTGGCAGCGTATCGAAAGGGAGAACCGGCAGGATGCGATAGGGCTTTATACAGCAAAGGATAAAAAATGGCTCTTGACAACGATTACGCAAGAGGGGAAGCACAGGATGGACGAAATTGACCGCGAACATCATCCTGAGTGGCGAGAACTCGGCGTTTCTTTGCTTCACCGGTTGATCATCGAGACGTTATTGGGAGCAGCGGAACCGCCGAAGATTGATTATGTTCACCTCGTTGATGAAGTCGCCGCCGGTTTGCATACGGGCAATTATCCGTTGGCAGCATTGGTGATGCCCGCAACAGTCGCCCATATCAAGACATTGAGTCTGCTCGGCGACCGAATGCCGGCAAAGAGTACGTATTTCTACCCCAAATTGATAGCAGGATTCGTATTCAAACCGCTGGAATAAAATGACAAAAATAAGGAGGTGCTTGCGCATTAAATAATTTGATGCGTTGGATGAAATATGCTGAAAACTCACGCGTGAACGGGTTCCGCCTCATAGAATTGTGTCCCTTACCGGCGAAATTCCTGCTCACCGCTTTATATTCCTCTTGACATAACCGATGAACAATGTCAGAATGAGGAACAAGTCAAAATGTAAGAAAGAGTTACACGCAGCCAATGCCGAACTATCACGATTACCAACGTCAGCGTTCAATGACGCTCGGCGATTTGCTTTTAGAGAACCGCATCATCTTTTTGCAAGGCGAAATACGCAGCGATAATGCCAACGAACTCGTAATGAAACTCCTGTATTTGCAGAGCGAAAACCGCCGCAAAGACATTCATTTTTACATAAACTCGCCCGGCGGAAGCGTTACTGCCACGCTTGCTATCTATGATACGATGCAAATGTTAAGTTGTCCCGTTGCAACCTATTGCGTCGGTCTTGCGGCAAGCGGCGGCTCTATTCTTCTCGCCGGAGGCACAAAAGGAAAACGTTTTGCACTGCCGCACAGCAAAATTATGATGCACCAGCCATGGGGCGGTGTCGGCGGACAGGTCTCTGACATTGAAATTCAGGCACAGCAAATTTTGAAAGACCGTGCTATGCTCAATGAAATCCTCGCCTTTCACATCGGCAAGCCCGTTGAAGAAATCGCCAAAGATACCGACCGCGACTTTTATCTCAATGCCGAAGAAGCAAAAGCGTACGGAGTCGTGGACGACATTCTCAAAAAGCAAAGTGCCGAACACGAAGAAGCGTAGATGCGGTCACCTCATCGTTAGAGGATTATTTTTTTGTATAACTATAGTCTGTATAACATTATCCCTTATTCAAATATGCCCCTTATTCCTTATGTTATTGAAAAGTCCGGTCGCGAAGAACGGGCAATGGATATTTACAGCCGGCTGCTCAAAGACCGGATTATTTTTCTCGGCACGCAGGTCAACGATGAAGTTGCCAATGCCGTTGTTGCTCAACTGCTGTTTCTCAACACAGATGACCCGGCTGCCGATGTCCATTTATACATTAACTCGCCGGGCGGCAGTGTAACAGCCGGTTTGGCAATTTACGACACAATGCAGTATACCAACTGCGATGTCGCAACTTACTGTATCGGTCAAGCCGCTTCGATGGGTGCGCTGCTCCTGACGGCGGGCGCAGCCGGAAAAAGGTACGCCTTGCCGAACGCCCGCATTATGATTCACCAGCCGCTCGGCGGAATGGAAGGAACTGCTGAGGAAATTATGATTCACGCCAAAGAATTCGGCAATATCAAGGCGAAACTCAATAACATACTGATAAAGCATACCGGTCATAATTTGGCGAAGATAGAGCAAGACACTGACCGCGACCGATTTATGGCTGCCGAAGAAGCGCGGGACTACGGTTTGATTGACCACGTCATCGAAAAGATGGGAAGTTAGCGGGCAAATATCCGGCGGTTTCACAGCAAAATGAACAAAGAGAAACAAAGATGAACAAAAAGGGAAAGCGGAAAATCAACGTCTGCGTTCAGAGTGTCGCTTTTGTTCTCGGCTGCTGTCTTTGTTTTACGCTGACAGCCGTCTATGGTCAATCGGATACTGAACAGCCGGAGACATTTTCCGCAAAGACATTTCTCCCGGCAGCATCCCTCTCAAAAACATTGCGGCAGAGTGCGGAAAAAGCGTCTCCGTCCGTAGTCCATATTCAGGTATCACACAGACGCAGCGTTTCGCCGGGCAGGTCGGGGCGGGCGGTGATAATGCAGGTCGAAGAATCCGGCAGCGGTATTGCGGCAGACATTGCCGGAAAAACGGTGATTTTGACGAATCGGCACGTTGTTGCGGGGAACGATGCCGACTCCATTCAAATCTTGACCAAAGACCGGTATATCCTCAAAGTATTGAATGTCACGGAGAACGAAGACTTTGATATTGCCGTCATTGACGTAAGCGGTAAATTGCCTCCGCCGGTTGTTTTCGGTAATTCTGACGAACTGGCAGCAGGCGGTATTATCTTGGTTCTCGGCAGTCCGTTCGGATTGGAACGGAGTTTGTCACTGGGCATTATTAGTGCGGTCGGACGGCGGTCTATTCCCGGCAACGGAGCGGCAACGCCCCGTATCGGTTTTTTTCAGATTGATGCTGCCGTGAACCCCGGCAGCAGCGGCGGTCCGATGCTCAATCTTGACGGTGAAGTGGTCGGGTTATCGACCGCCATTGCCACGCAGGGAGGCGGAAATGAAGGAGTTGCGTTTGTGATGCCGATAAAAACTGTTTTGCGGATTGCCGAACAACTAGTGAAGACCGGTTCCGTTGTCAAAGCGTATATCGGTTGCGGCTTCGATGCGTCTTTTTCGATGGATGACCGCCGCCGGTTAGGAATTGACCGGTTCATCGGTTCCCGTTTGAAAACGGTGGAGCCGGGCGGACCGGCAGGTACGGCAGGTTTGAAAACCGGTGACGTGATTCTTGCATTTAACAACGTTGAAATTGAAGAGGATTCGCATATTGTTTTACTGGTCGCGGAGTCGGAAACCGGCAAACCGATACCCCTGAAAATCAACCGCAACGGACAAACATTGGACATCACCTTAACGCCGGCAACGCAGTTGAGCCGGTGATTGACACGGGTTGTGTCCAGTGTGAGGCTTTTGTCATCCGGGACGAACCGCAGCGGTATTGCCCGAATATTTTCACGGGTTGCCGGGATTTTCAAATCCTCCATTGCCGTTTTGTTAAGAGATTCCTTGATTGTCGGTTCCGAATTGGAAAACGGGACATACGGCTTGCCGGTCAGTTGGTCGTTGTCTTTGGTTTTCCTATTACGGTATTTCAAAACGGAAACAGTATATTGTACAACGGTGTTTTGCAACTAATTCGTCAACGTTGCACTTGTCAAAATCACGCTCGGTATCTTGTTAAAAAGTTGTTCCCGCAATATCGGACCAATGTCCATCGGGACGGCATTAAGCGACACCCTAGGTATGCCCCGTGAAGTAACGGTTTTATCCAGATAATAAACCGATTCCGCTTCTAGTGACTGCCGCATCCAAACATCAATGTCCAAAGCCAAAGCGGCAATCCGGTCTCTTGCAGACCGCAGTTCTGTCCGTTCATTTACGTCTTCCGTCTGTTCAATAATGTCCCGCAAAATTTCTTGTAATTTCCGCATCGAACCAGACAGCGGATTTGCCGTAATGTTTTGTTCCCGAATCCGTCCGTTGCTGCCCGGTCGTTCGTCAAGATAATCAAGCAAATATCCGAAAAGCGTCTCCGTTGCATAGAAACATTCCTCAACGCTTTGCTTTGCTGCTGCCTGTTGTTCGCTGTTGATTTTCGTTCCCGTCAGAAGACCTTTCTGCGTTCGGGAATTGTAGAGCCGGTTCAAATTGTATTCGCTTTGATATTGCGTAACAGAAATGCCGAGATGTTCGGCGGCTGCCTGTTCGACAGTGTGCGCTTCGTCTAATATCAGATACCGGTAGGGGGGCAAAATACTCCCGCCGCCTGTTTTTAAGGCTAAATCGCTGAATAAGACAGCGTGATTGACAACAAGAATTTGAGCGTTGGAAATACGCCGCCGGGCAATACCGTAAAAACAGTTGCTGCTGTGCGGACATTTTTTGCCGAGACAATTTCCGTTTTCACAGCATATTTCGTTCCATATTTCCCAGTCCGGTTCGGGATTGAGACTGGATTTGCTGCCGTCGGATGTCGTTTCGCTCCAAGCGGTAATCCGCTGCATTTCATGTTTTTTCCGCTCTTCAAAGAGACTCGGCATCTTTTCGGCAGCGGTTTTCAAACGCCGCAGGCAAACGTAATTACTACGCCCTTTTACCAAAACGGCAGTGAATTCAAACGGCAGAACAGAACGCAGAAACGGTATATCTTTGTCGATGAGTTGTTCCTGCAAACTAATGGTATGCGTCGAAATGACGGTACGGGGCGGAAAATCGCCGTTCTCCTCCCGCTGAATGTTTTCACCGGCAGTTTGGAGAATAGCGGGAATCAGATACGCAAAACTTTTTCCGACACCTGTACCGGCTTCGACAGCGAGATGATGTTCCGTGCGGAAAGCCTGCCAAACGGCATTAGACATATCAAGTTGTTCCTGCCGCAGTTCGTAGCGGTCGAGCCGCCGGGCGATAGAACCGTCTGTACCGAGAATGTCTTGCGGAGTCGTTGACAATAGCGGGAAGGGAAGTTTTTAGTGCGTTTGCGTTCTGGTCCCCCCGCAGGGGACACAACGCCGATTGTACCGCATAATTTACATTGTGCCAAGTTGGGGCAAAGAAAAATAAGAGGCTGGGGGCACAAGTCTCCCGCCTCGTTACGCCGCCGCACTCCGCAAAATGAGAGCATAAGAATTGTATCGTAACACCTCACACAAGAGAACTAATCGATGGTGCAGTAAATTTTCAAGTCATTTTGGCTCTTGTCTAACATCCTGCGGAATTATACAATAGCGGGTCTATGCGTGAAATGCCTGCCAAGAATCAAAACGAAGTCGGCGGTTACAAAGACTGCTTTTGGTATCCCCGCTTTTCCGACGGAATGACTCTCTCCGCTTGGCGGAAACTGCTCGCCGCCGGAAATTTCCGCATCGCGCCTATCCGATGGGGAATGGCAATCATTATTACCCTATTGGCTTGCTGCTGCAATTCCCCCGCCGCTTTTTTGCAGCGCGTTGTTTATGGGAAACGTATCAAAAAAACGCAACTCGCCGGCTCCCCGATATTTATCATCGGACATTGGCGGTCGGGAACAACGCTGTTACACGAATACCTGATACGGGACAACCGGTTTTCCTTTGCCGACACCTTTGCTTGTTTTGCCCCGTCGCACTTTATTATCAGCCGGTACACGCTGCGTCCCATTGCGGCTCTCCTGATGCCGAAAAAACGTCCGGTCGATAATATGGAAGCCGGTTTCGACCGTCCGCAGGAAGACGAATTTGCCTTAATGTCGCTAGGCTTACCGTCGCCGTACCGCAATATCCTGTTTCCCAATAACGGACTGCAAATCGATGCGGACTATCTGACTCTCCGTAATGTCCCGCAGCAGGAACGCCAGCGTTGGCTTGACGGCATCGAACTCTTTATCAAAGCGTTGACATTGCTCTCGTCCGGCAAACGGATTGTTCTGAAATCGCCGCCGCATACCGGTCGTATCCGAACGCTGTTAGAGCGATTTCCCGATGCCAAATTTGTACACATTTACCGCAATCCTTATGCGATATTTCCCTCAACAGTGAATCTATGGAAGCGGTTGTCGAAAGACGAAGGCGTACAGCGTCCGAAAAACGGATTTGAAGATTACGTTTTCGAGTCGCTCAACACGATGTATGAAGCGTTTGATGAAGATATAAAATTACTCAAAGCAGAACAGTTTTGCAGCATTGCGTATAGTGAATTGACCGCATCGCCGGTCGAAACATTGGAAAAAATTTATGCCGATTTACAACTCGGCAACTTTGAAGATGTCTGCAATTCGATTGCTGATTATGCCGCTTCGCAAAAATCATACAAAAAAAATAAATTTTCAATGGACACGAAATTGAGGGAGGAAATTGCCGTCCGCTGGCAGCGTTATTTTGAACGTTTCGGATTCGATAACGAACCGGCAGCGTGATTGACAAACGGGCTGCCGGCGATTAGAATTCAATCGTTCGTTGATGTCATTCCCGTTGACTTGAACAATATATTAATGTATTATGCCGAAAAAAAAATTACGCATTGCTGTTTTTATTTCAGGCACCGGACGTACCTTGAAAAATTTTATCGACTGGATTCAGGCGGGTAAAATGTCTGCCGAAATCGTTGTCGTGATTTCCAGTGCAGCGAACGTTGCTGGCTTGCAGTACGGCGAAGAGGAATCAATCCCTGTCGAAATCATTGAGCGATCCCAATACGGCTCATTGAACGAATTCAGCGAAGCCAATTTTAATGTATGCCGGTCTCATCGAGCCGATTATGCTGTTTTGGCAGGTTACCTTCGGCTTTTGGAAATACCGAAGGACTTTGAAAACAGAGTCTTAAACATACACCCTTCTTTGATACCAGCATTTTGCGGCAAAGGTTATTACGGCAATATTGTTCATTCTAAAGTGCTGGAATACGGAGCGAAAGTCTCCGGCTGTACTGTGCATTTTGTTGACCAAGACTATGACCGCGGACCGATTATTTTACAAAAGACAGTTGAAGTGTATGAAAACGACACGCCAGACACTCTCAACAACAGAGTGTTTGCAGCAGAATGTCTGGCATATCCCGAAGCCATCGAACTGATTGCCGAAGGCAGGGTGAGCGTTAAAGGACGGAGGGTCAGGATTGCTCCGCCGAAAGATTCCCCGCGGCGGAACGAAATCAATTTTTGACCAAAGCCGGTTTTGTGCTTGTCCTGTTTTGAATTTGTTTCGCAAAAAGGTCATTGAAAAACACCGTTCCATCTATACTCCTTGAAGGTTTGAATCCAGCCCAGCGGGAAGCCGTTTTGGTCAAAGACGGACCGCTTCTCGTTCTTGCCGGTCCGGGCAGCGGGAAAACACGCGTCGTTACGCACCGCATTGCCGCCTTGCTGCACCAAGATGTGTATCCGTCTCAAATTGCCGCTTTGACATTCACCAATAAAGCCGCTGACGAAATGAAAAAGCGGCTAGAAACTCTCGTTCCGCAACAGCACGTCTGGCTCGGTACGTTTCATAAATTTTGTGCCTATCTTTTGCGCCGCTATGCTTCTTTTGTTCATTTGCAGGACAACTTCAGCATTTACGATACCGATGAAAGTTTGGCACTTCTTAAAAACATTATTGCGCAAAATACTGCCGCTTCCCGTCCGCTGCCTTCAGGGGTTACGCCGCAGGGGATTGCCGCTAAAATCAGCGGGGCGAAAAACGACCTTGTACTGCCGGAAGATTACACTGCTGCACGGAACAGCACTGCCGGTCCATGCGTTAAAGAGTTTTATCCGCTTTATCAGGACGCTCTGCGTCTTGCCAATGCCGTTGACTTTGACGATTTATTGTTGCACGTTGCCGTCTTACTCAAAGATAATCCTGAAATCCGCCGGACGCTCGACAACCGTTTTCGTTACATTCTTGTGGACGAATATCAGGATACCAATTCGGTTCAATACTTCATCGCCAGAGCCTTGTCTTTGGACTACCGCAACCTTGCTGTAACAGGCGACCCCGACCAATCCATTTACGCCTGGCGCGGGGCGGACATCAATAACATTCTCAACTTTGAAAAAGATTTTCCTGATACGAAAATTATCCGTCTCGAAGAGAATTACCGCAGTGCTGAACCGATACTTGCTGCTGCCGATTCATTGATTACCAATAATGTTCACCGCAAAGAAAAAAAACTTTTTACCAACAAGAAAGGCGGCGTGCCTGTTCGGCTTGTCCGCTGCGGAGACCAACTGGACGAGGCAGAAATGATTGCCGATGAAATTGCCGGTGAAACCGCAAACGGCATCCGCAAAGCAAGCGATTACGCTGTGTTTTACCGGATGAATGCGCTGTCGCGGAATTTAGAATCTGCTCTGCGAAGCCGCAAACTGCCGTTCCGTCTGGTGCGGGGACTCGAATTTTTTAACCGCAAAGAAGTCAAAGATGTGCTGGCGTATTTACGTCTTGCGTCTAATCCGCCGGACACTGTTTCGCTTATACGGATTATCAACGAACCGGTGCGGGGCATCGGCAAAACGACTGTACAAAAAATGACCGGCTGGGCTTCAGAACTCGGCGAAGCGGTGTTGGACATTGCCTATAATATCAATAACTTTTCGGGCATCGCCGCAAAAACCAGAAATGCTGTTACAAAATTTGCCGTAATGATGAGCAAACTGGCGGCGGCAGCGAAAAAGGATTATCCTGTGGAGACGCTCATCGAAATGGTTTTGACGGAAACAGGTTACCGCAAACAATATATTGATTCAGAATCCGAGGAAGACCGGGAGCGGCTCGACAACATTGATGAATTGCTGACGGCGGCAAGGGAATTCGACACAAACACGCGGGAAGCGGAGATTTCAGCGGCAACGGCATTGCAGGAATTTCTCGAACAAACGGCTTTGGCAAGCGACACAGACGCTCTGGATAAGGACACCGAGTGCATTTCGCTTATGACGCTGCACGCCGCAAAAGGTTTAGAGTTTCCGGTCGTGTATATTATTGCTTTGGAAGAGGGGATTTTGCCTCACGACCGTTCAACACACGATACGATGCAACTGGAAGAAGAGCGGCGGTTATTTTTTGTCGGTATGACCCGTGCGGAGGAGGAATTGCGTATCAGCAGAGCAGAGCGGCGGAATTTTCGCGGTTCGTTCGGCTCTTCGGCAATTTCCAGCCGGTTCCTTTTTGAATTGCCGAAAGACGGAAAAAATCTGGTGCAATACGATGCCGGCGAATTGAGCAAGAGCGAAGATTACGGCGACGGAATTCGTTTGGTCCGCGATGAAGAGTATTTTGAAGACGAATAAAATTTGTCGGTGTAATTTTGCCAGAGACGGTATTATACTGCTGCCTATTGAAAAATTGGTCTTGCATAATTTTAGGCGAGAAGTTAAATTATTGCAAGTCGAAGAGAGAAAAATTTTTTTGATTTACAATGATGGACGATTATTGTTTGACTTCAGCGGAGATTGATTCGCTTAGAAGATTTCACCGCACCTTACACGACAAGCGGAAGGTTTACCGTGTCAACGCAGTGATATTGCTTGGCAGCGGCTGGTCGCCGTCCGCGGTTGCCGAAGCCCTTCTCCTCGACGAACAGACTATCCGCTCGTACTTTCTCCTGTACAAAGAATCCGGCGAGTATGGTCTCGTTCAGATGAACTACACCGGCAAGGAACCGTTTTTGGACGAATATGAAAAACTCAAGAAAACAAAGGGTGAAAACGATCCGATTACTTTGCGGACGGCTGTCATCCGCAGTTCAACAGACTTCCGGCGTATGGCTGGATTCGCCGCGGACAGGAAAAAGAATTGAAATCGAATTGTGGTCGTCAGCGGGTGAATATCAATGGAGCGGTTGATGTTACAACATTAGAAACGGTAACGGATTTCACGGATTCGGTGAATGCTCCATCGGCGATCCGGTTGTTCAAAAAGTTGGAAGCGAAACATCCGCAGGCAAAAGAGATTTATATGATTCTTGATAATGCAAGTTATTATCGTTCTAAAATACCGGCGGCATAGTTGGAAACGGCGCGGATCAAAGTCCGGTTTTTACCGTCTTATTTGCCGAATCTGAAATTAATTGAACGGCTTTGGAGTTCTTTAAGAAGAAGATACTGTATAATCAATATTACGAAAAATTCGAGGATTTTTTGTCTGCGTGCAAAAACTTTTTCCGATGCCGGACAAAGTACAAGGCAGAACTGCGCTCCCTCCTCAACGAAAAATTCCATCTGTACAAAAATAAATAAAACCAATTTTTCAATAGACAACAGTATATAATGTTCGATAAGTTTTGCGGCATAGAGTTGCCGAACAACTTCTTCCGGTTTGAGTTGCACTTCCTTATCACGGACGATACAGTTGACATAAGGAACGGTATTCCCTTTTTTATCGGGATATTCAATGATTTTCTTTTCGAGAGCGGCAATTTCTCTGTCATCGAAAAGCGTAAGTGTTAGATTATACTCGGTTCCTTTAAGAATTTCGGAAAGTTTCATTCGTGTATTACTTATAATTTAGGCGGTATCTTATTTGTCAAGAAAACTCTTGCAATTGTACCTGATACGGAGCGAAAAAACAAGAACATAGGCAGTGTAAAGTCCAAAACTTTCGGCAGAATCGACCTTTGCAAGACCGGCATTTTACGTTAAAATGGACGGCATTGACTACGAATTTACACCGTCAACGTTAACATAATGTCCGAAGTTATCATAGAAAATCGAAACGCCGATCCTCCGCGGCATATATGGTAAAGTCGCAGAAAGAAATATCCGTCAGCGAATTTTTCGCTAAGAACCGGCACCTCCGCCGCCGGTATGTACGGACTGCTGACTACCGGAAAGCCCGTCAAGTGCTTAATGATATGTTTTTGCAGGTAGTTTATCTTCGCCCGGTTTTGTGATAGAATAGGACAGATGTTTATACTGTTCGTCATTGAGAATTCGGCTTTTTGAAAATCACATTGTCCTTATAAAGAGGATTTCTGCGTTTCAAAAACTCAATAGCAAACGGTTAAACACAAACGGAATGGACTGTGTTGAGTGTAATGCGTGTAAAAATTGCCGGTCAAGTTATCCTGTAATAGAATTAAGAACAAATAATGAATCATAAAATTCAAATAGCGAAAGGCGAACACGGAAATTACAAAGTTATTGACCACTCCATCGGAGCAGAGCGGTATCTTGATGTCCGTTTTGTCTATAGTGATAGTATTTTTGAAACGTTCATTTTCGTAGAAGATAGACGGCAATACCTTAATTTTGAGGTGACTAATTCATTATCAGAAGAATTACAGGACTATCTGAATTTTCTTTATGAACAACTCAAGCCGGAAAACCGCCGAAAACTGGCGGATAAAATAAAAAAAGAGTGGGACAGCAAGCGGAATACACAGCAAAAACAAACTCTCTACAAATTACTTGATTTTGAATGGCATCGTAATTCGGAAGTTGTCCCGAATTCGTCCAATTCGCAAAAGACCATTCAAACATTGAAAGACCGCGGTTTTATCATTGTTACTAACCCGCTGGGCAGAAGTTCGTCTGTCGGAACGTTAGTTAAACTTTTACCACTCGATAGATATACTCTTAATGCTCAATGGGAGGTAATTCCGCCAAGAGTAAAACGGCGCATTATCGAAGTTCTCGGCAAATTTGATGCTTACGAAAACGGCATTGCTAACGGACTATTGCCTGACCACAAGTTTTCGGAAATCCGATGGGATAATACGGTTGCCGAAACTAACGATGACGGTATAAGCGAAGAACAAATAAGAGCAAAATTTCAACTTTTATCGAATCAACGTAATCAGCACAAACGGGAAATGTGCAAACGGTGTTTTAAGACAGGAATTCGCCAACCGATTTTCGGTATCAATTTTTTTTACGAAGGTTCCGAGCAGTGGGATGAAGCCGTTCCCCGTGCTGGTAAAGAGGCAGAAAAGGGGTGTGTCGGCTGCGGTTGGTATGATATTGTCAAATGGCGGGAAACCTTGAACCAAAAATTGAAGCGGACATAGAGCGATGAAAACATACTCCATATTTGAAGTATCTGTATTAACGGGGGTTAGCCAAAAACGTATCCGGCGGGCGATTGCGGCGGGGGAACTTACATCAACGCAAAAAAGCAATCGACATATTATCGTCCGAAAAGATATTACTTCTTGGAAAAGAAACACGGCAACAGAATACACCGGAAGGGAGTCCGCCAAAAGAATATACGATGATACTGTCCGCTGGATTGATATTCGCAGCGAAATGCCGCGGGACGGCTGGCTTGATACACGACAGCGTAATGGTCTGAACTTCGTTGACTTGTTTTCCGGTGCAGGCGGAATGGGGTGCGGACTTGTAATGGCGGGCTGGTCGCCGCTCTATTCCACAGACATTTTACCGGTTGCCGTTGAAACATATCGGGATAATTTTTGTGTCAGAAAAAATCTTGCCGATAATGTAATACAGGGGGACATCAGAGACGAAACTGTCAAGAAACAATTGTACAAAACCGTTAAAAAACAAACAATTCACTTGATAACTGGCGGATTTCCGTGTCAAGGTTTTAGTTTAGCCGGTCATCGTGTTGTTGCAGATAAACGCAACGGACTCTATTTGGAAATGCTTGAAGTTGTCAAACACATCAAGCCGAATTTTGTTTTAATGGAAAACGTAGAAGGGTTGCGGTCAATGCTCGGCGGAAAAATCGAAGAACAGATTATGACTGATTACCGCCGCATTGGATACAAAATCAATGTCGCAGTGTTAAATGCCGTTGACTACGGTGTACCGCAGTATAGGAGGCGGGTTATTTTTATCGCTAACCGAATCGGCAAGGAGAATTTTTACCCTAGTTCTGTTGTATCGCCGGAAGAATACAAAACCGTTGCAGACGGTATCGGGCGATTTGCCGATATACCGGAAGACCAATCTATCAATCATATTTTTACGAAACACCGTGCTGATATGATTGAGGGAATGAAAAAGTTGCCGGAAGGACAAAGCTTATACAACAATTATTCTGACGGCTGGAAGCGTCCGTTTTGGTTAAAACCGTCCTGTACGGTGAAAGAAAATCACGGTGGTGTGAACGTTCATCCGTTGTCTCCGAGAGTGATGACTCCGCGGGAGTTAGCTGCGTTACAATCGTTTCCTGACGATTTTATTTTTCAGGGAGCGAAAAAATGGCAACTTGTACAAATCGGCAATGCCGTTCCGCCGTTAACGGCAAAGGCAATCGGTTTGGCGATTGAAAAGGCATTGAAACGATAGTAAAAAAATGATACGCCGACTTGACGAGATTCGTGAAATCTTAGAACAGCGCGGAGAATACGGTTGTTTCACGCAAAAGTATAAACGTTTCCAAGCCGATGTGAAAAAGAACCGCACGATACACGGAACGGAAACAATGGAATACCTACACTTTGTAAGAGTTCAAAAGTAAATGTCCGAAGAAACTCCGGCACGCAACAAACGCCGTTCCTCTGCGGAGGATATGGCAAAGTCGCAAAAAGAAATATCCGTCTCCGAGTTCTTTGCCAAGAACCGGCATCTGCTCGGCTTCGATAATCCGCGCAAAGCCCTGCTCACGACCGTTAAAGAAGCCGTCGATAACTCCCTCGATGCTCGCGAAGAAGCCGGTGTCCTGCCCGAAATCTGGGTGCATATCGAATCAACCGGAAAAGATAAATACAAAGCGGCAATGCAAGACAACGGTCCCGTCCGTCAGTTAAGACTTTTTCTGTGTCATTGTTTTTGTGTCAATAACGTCCTTACGGTTTTGCTGTTTTATCCCGATAAACAACCTTCCCGTTTTCGCTTACCCACATTTCAGTAAAACCAACGTGTGAAATGGCATGAGAACTTCGGTCAAGTTGCCGCTCTGTTTCGGCAAGCAAAACGTCCGGCTCAATTTCATAAATTATTTTGCACCTCGTTTGCTCTTGTTCATAAAACACCGCAAAATAAATTTTGCTGTTGCGGGTAATTCTAGCAAGCGACTCCGCCCGCTTGTCCGGCGAACTTTTGAACATTCTATCAAATTGCCCCGAACCGCCTTCTTTGCACGACAAGTATCATATTGCACACAAGGATTATCTGCTGCGTGAGCATCGGCATTGCGTTTGGACGTAATCAATTCGTGTCCGAGTATGTCGGCAATAATCATTTCCTTGACCAAGCCGGGCTGCAACAGATTGTCAATTCCAATCGACCGTGCAAGTTTAGCGGCTCTTAAGACCAAGTCAATAATTGTACGATAAATCTCACGTCCCATATTTTAACAATGTATCGTTTTCGTTTTTCGCTGCGTCAATTCTCCGTTGAGCAATGTCAACGAATTCTGCGTTTTGTTCAATTCCGATAAAATCGCGCCCCAACCGTTTGCAAACAACGGGAACTGTCCCCACTCCGCAAAACGGGTCAAGAATTAAATCGCCCTCATTGGAACTCGCTTTAATGAGACGTACCATTAGTTTTTCCGGTTTTTGTATCGTATTTAATGCCTGCCGGTTCACCAACTCTTTCGATTTATAAGTCAGTTGTTTTATATCGCCCCAAACATCGCCGGGATTTTTACCTTGCCCGTTAAATTTTGTTTTACCGTATTGACCATTCATTACAGAAGGAACCCGCTCGCATCGCAAACGATGTTCCAGTTCAACGAGTTGTGAAACGCGAATGTCGTCAAGATTGTACGTTTTCGGCTTATAGCCTTTTGTAAAATAGCAGATAATATCGTAATTGTTCGTGTAGTTCCGCCGTCCTTGCGCTAATCGGCTCGGCTGATACCAAACGATTTTCGATTGCAGTTTGAGAAACGGGCGATAGTCAATGAAGTCAATACAATCCGGCTTTCCAAAAAGATACAGCGAACCGCCGGTTTTCAATTTTTGCGAAAACAACTTGATGAGATTCAGATTGAATTCCTGAATACTGCCGACTTTATCCCAATCGTTATCCGTTACACCGTAGGGACCATCGCATATTATCAAGTCAATACTATCGCTGTCAAAATACGGCAATACTTCAAATGCATCATTTTGGTATAACCGATTGGGTTGCTGAATAATTTTGTATGTTTTCTTATGTTGTGTCATAATCGCGCCGCTTCGCTGTGATAACGTCTGCCATAAACCACAACATTTCCATTCTAACCGATTTTTTCTAGAATCGCAATCATCAAACACCCTGATTTTATCCTTGTTTAGAGAAACTACAATGGGGTAAGGTTTTGTCTCGTCTTGCTGTTTTCGTTTTCTCGTAGTAGAATAAGCGGTTTTACGAAAAAGCATTGTGATAGCCCCCGCTCTTCAAAAGTAAATGTCCGAAGAAACTCCGGCACGCAACAAACGCCGTTCCTCTGCGGAGGATATGGCAAAGTCGCAGAAAGAAATATCCGTCAGCGAATTTTTCGCTAAGAACCGGCACCTGCTCGGCTTCGATAATCCGCGCAAAGCCCTGCTTACCACCGTCAAAGAAGCCGTCGATAACTCCCTCGATGCCTGCGAAGAAGCCGGTATCCTGCCCGAAATCTGGGTGCATATCGAATCAACCGGAAAAGATAAATACAAAGCGGCAATTCAAGACAACGGTCCCGGTATCGTCAAAAAACAAATACCGCTCATCTTCGGAAAACTCCTCTACGGCTCAAAGTTTCACCGACTCCGTATGTCCCGCGGACAACAAGGCATCGGCATCTCCGCCGCCGGTATGTACGGACTGCTGACTACCGGAAAGCCCGTCAAAGTTACATCGAAAATCTCGCCCCGCAAACCGATTCATTATTTTGAAATAAAAATTGATACAAAAACCAATAAGCCGGATATACTCAACGGCAAAGGCGAAGGCGAAGATATTCCGCCCAACGATGAAGGAAGAAAATGGATAGAAAAGCACGAAATCGAATGGGTTGAAGTAAATCACGGAACCCGTGTAACCATCGAACTCGAAGCAAAATACAATCGGGGACGCGGCAGCGTGGACGAATATCTTGAACAGACCGCCATCTCCAATCCGCACGTGACGCTTCATTATAAAGACCCCGAAGGAACAGAAAAACTTTACGAGCGTGTCATCAACGTACTGCCGCCGGAACCCGTCGAAATCAAGCCGCATCCTTACGGCGTTGAACTCGGTCGGCTTGCTCATATGATTCACGAAACGCCGCAGCCGACTCTCGGCAAGTTTTTGACGGAATCGTTTTCCAAAGTTTCGCCGTCAATAGCAAAACAACTTTGTGCCGCGGCGAACATTGATTACCGAAAACCGCCGCAGAAGATTCACCGCGATGAAGCGGAAAAACTTTATGAGGCGATTCAATCGGCAAAGATTCCTTCACCGTCAACCGATTGCATCACGCCGATTAGCGAGGAACATTTACTGAAAGGTTTGCACAAAGTTGTACCGGGGCAGTTTTTTGCCACAGCAACACGTCCGCCGGCGGTGTATCGGGGCAATCCGTTTCAGATTGAAGTCGGTTTGGCATTCGGCGGCGCACCGGCATCGCATAAAGTTTCGTTGGAGACGCTTGAAGAAATGCTCGGTGAAAGCGATGCCCGAACGCTCCGGCAATTTTTGACTTCGACCTTTGACGGTCTCGGTGCCGATGCCGCCGATAAAATCATTAAGAATTCCCGATTGCGTCCGCGTGTTTCGCCGAAGAACATTGAGCCGAAAGAAATTGTCCGGCTGCACGAATCGCTGCAAACGCTGAATTTGAGTGAAGGGCAAACGATGAACATTTATCGTTACGCTAACCGTGTTCCGCTTCAATTTCAGCCGGGAGCGTGTTTAATTACGCAAACGGTGATGGGAATGAATTGGAAACCTTACGCATTGAATCAATCGCGGGGACAGTTGCCGCGGGGACCTGTTACGTTAATTGTTCACTTGGCAAGCGTTTGGGTTCCTTTCACGAGTGAATCGAAGGAGGCGATTGCATCTTATCCCGACATTCAAAAGGAATTGCGGTTGGGATTGCAGGCGGTTGGGCGCAAACTTGGAATGTATTTGAAGCGGCGTGAAAGGGTGAAGGACGAGGGTGAGCGACGGAGTGTCTTTTTGCGTTATTTAGGCGAGGTGGCGACGGCACTTTCGAGTGTGAATGGTTCTGACCGCAAGGAATTGTATGATGTGCTTGTTGCTGCGGCGAAGCAAAAGACGGCGATTGCCGACGTGCAACTCGGCGAAGACGGCAAACCGCTGGAAGAGCCGGACGACTTTGGTGCAAACGTGATTGTGGTTGAAGAGGATGTCTGATATAATGCTGTAATGAGAGCGTTATTAATCATTCCGCAAATGCTTGACGAAGCAAAGAAATTTTGCCTCTCCGAAAGCAGTTTTGATAATCTAGACCTTTACGGTATCACCGATGGTAAGGCAGTTGGAACGTTCGTTGAACATAAATTTCAAAACATTTTATCCGAAAAATATGATGTTGCCATTGGAAGGTCCGCTAAGGGGATTGACTTTCCTGCACCGGAAATCAACACGGACATTAAAGTCACGTCTATTCGGCAACCGCAATCATCTTGTCCTTTCAAATCGGCTGAACAAAAGATTTTCGGGTTAGGATACAATCTTTTGCTCTTTGTCTATAATAAAATTGATAACGCACAAACGAAAACTGCCCGCTTAGACTTTGTTAACTGTTCATTTATCGGGCAGAACAGAACCGCCGATTATCAGATAACGAAATCACTGCTGCAACTGATTGAAAACAAAGCAAATAAAGAAGAAATTATTGCGTATTTGATTGAACGCAATTTGCCGGCAGATGAAATTTTCTTAAATCAACTTGCAGAAAAGATTTTAGAGCAGCCGCCGCAGCAGGGTTATTTGACGATTTCTAATGCGCTGCAATGGCGGCTGCAATACGGACGGATTGTAGAATTGAATGAACCGGTTGACGGTATCAGGAGGATTGCCGGCAATGGTAAGTGTGCATTTCATCGAGTTCCATCACTTGAACGTCTTCCGTTTTTGGGGCGGCGACGCGGCTTTGCCGGCTTTTTTAATCCATTGAAAAACCGTTCCGTAACTGATGTCCAGCACTCGTCCGACACCCCGAAAGCCGATGCCTTCGAGATACATCTTTTGTGCCAATTGCCGAGTCTCTTCGGATTTGACATTGGACCTTTGAACAACAGTGTAATGGTATCGGCAATCTTTGCATAAATACCTTTGCCGTCCGTGAACAATTCCGTCTTTCGTGTGATGCTTGCTCCCGCATTTCGGACAATCCATTGCTGCTCCTATTGAAAAGTCAAAAAATAACAATAAAATAACCAACGACAGAGTATTATAATCTTTCTATCAAAATTTAACAATACCCAAAAATTATATTGCCCGTTATTAAGGGAAAAAAAAATTCGGGATGTTTTCAAAAGAGTCGAATCGTTCCATAATATAAGGTATTGGAAGATATGACTTCTTTTTTTGATTATCCGATTGTCAAACATATTAATTGTAGTGCGGTAATTAATATTGTGTGCAGAAAAAAAAGAGAAATTGTTATTGCGGGACATTCATTGGATGATAGTGAATTGAACGGATATTTTTTATTTTTTAACGAACAGGGAAAAATTTATGCCTACCGTGAAGGAACAGCAACTTCCAATGTCATACCCGAAATAGAGGATAAACCAATAAATCCCTATCTGTATGATAAAATAACAAAAGGAATTGAAATCACGTTTCATCCTACGGGTTATCCGGCAAATTATCGTACCATTGTCAAAGGGCGATTATTTGGTCGTCAGATAGAA
>JAITOZ010000188.1 GCA_031289675.1 Planctomycetaceae bacterium | reverse complement strand
AGAGAGTAGGCGGTTCCTTCGAGAACTTTATAGACATCGGAGTCGTTAAAATAGATGCCCTCGAATTTGCCGTCCATTAACTTTGCGGCTTTGGCATAATTGGTGAAACGACCGGTTTTTTCGCACCAATCGTAGTTATGCGGCAGCGATATTTCCCGATTCGTTTTCAGCCGAGGCGACCAAAAATGGTCGTCAAAGTGAACATCGGTGAACGGCACGGAGCGGAAGGTCAGATGCTTCGGCTCTGTCGGTGTTTCCGCCGCTGCAAAACCAGCGAGTAAGAGGAATGACAGCAGAAAAGAGGTTCTCATTTTCATCTTGTTTTTCCTAAAATGGTTAAACGGTCAACGGAATTATACACGTTCAGAACCGCCGCTGCAAGACGGCAGCGGTTCAATACACGGTTTCTTTATCCGTCTCTACCTATTGCCGTTTATCCCAATCGGGATGCCGTTTGACGCTGATGTCCTATTTAATGCTGCCGCCTGACTTTGTACGTTCCGGGAGGAATCCCCTGACCGTTTTGTGAAACGATTTCAAAACGCCGCAAGGATACGCTTGATACCGTCAAATCAAAACGGCATAACTGTTCCGTTAGTTTTTTTATCACAAGGCATCGTCAAGGCGGCTGTCGAAAAAGCATCTGCCAGCGATGCGCTCGAAGATGTGACGTAAATTCTTTCCGACTCAGTTAAATATATTCCCCGCCGAACATCGAAAATATGCTCGCCTCGAACGGATTTGCCGGAGCAACTGATGGATTCATTTTTCAAAAAAACGTTCCGCTCGCCGTCCGGCAGAGAGAGAACAACTTTCCAGCCGTCAGTGTCTTTGGGGGCATCCATCGCAAGGAGCGTGCTGCCGCCGGCATCAAGCAGGACCCGTGAATAATCGTAACGCAAAAAAAATTCCTCCCGAACATAATCAAGGGCAAAGCCTTTGCCGATTCCGCCAAGGTCAAGATGGAGTTTTTCAATTTCGGAGCGGCACCGCAGGGGAGACTTTAATAAGGAAAAAGCTTGATGAATTTTGTCAATCGGCTCAGACAGGTAAGCGGTGTTAAAATATCCGTCCGTTACAGCGGCGGCTTCAAGAGCAAGCGAAAGACAGCGAAACGTCTCCGGTGAAATAACGGCTTCTTCTCCGCAGCGAAGCCGATTAATTTGGGCGATTTCGCTGTCTTCGATGAACCGGCTCAACAGCGATTCCAATCGGTGAATTTCGGCAAACACTTCTTCGGCAACAGCACGTATCCGTCCGGCTTCGTTTTGCGGTGCCTCAATATACACAGAAAACTGTGCCGCCATTATTTCGTCCCAATGGACGTGCTGAACGAGATTATTCATCAACGGTGTCGATGCCGGTGAAGTGAAAAATTATCATTTTCCGGCAGCAAGGAATCAACTCTATCGCAGGGGCTATTGTAAATCGGTCCCGTGAGTGTTACAACGCTCACGGGTTAGCGGCTATCCTGTTACGGATAGCCTTTGTTCTGATACACTGCCCCGCAACGATAACCGCCCGCTGGTCGTTTAAGGAAAATGCTGCCGCGGTCAAAACGATTGTCAGGTTGCTGCAAAAAATTCAGAGTCCGGTATGCCCAGCGGCGGCAGTCTCTTTCCGACTTTTTTTTGAAATTCTGTTGACAACCGATTTGAAACAGGAAGCAGGGCATTCAGCCTCCGCCTCTAAAATGCAGGCGGACTAACATCGCAACATTCCTCTTGACAGCACAGACGAATTGGGGTATCATTCACATCGGATTACAAACGCAAAGAATGGAGGAAACAGAATGGCTCGCAAAATGAATCGCCGCGGCTTTGTAGCGGCAACGGCTTTGGGCGCAGGTATGGCAACGGCAGCCGGAATGCCGGCACTGCCGCAAAATGCTTCGGCACAAGATGCCCCGTCCGTGCAAAAACCGATTAAGGCCAAACAGCAAATTCCTTCGGGAACGATTGGCGGTTTGACCATCGGCAGAATGCTCTTGGGCGGCAATCTGCTCACCCATTACACTCATTCCCGCGACTTAAAGTACGTTTACAATTTGGCGGCTCACTACAACACGCCGGAAAAGATTTTTGAAACAATGCGTATCGCCGAAGCACACGGCATCACCGCCGTTGTCATTCACACGGCAAAGGGAATCGTGGACGGTATGCGGGAATACAAAAAGCAAGGCGGAAAAATCCAATGGATTATCTGTCCGACCGCTAAGATAACGGAAGATATGGCAGAATACACTCAATCCTGTCAGGAATGTATTGATGCCGGTGTCGATGCCTTCTATCTCTGGGGAGTTCAAGCGGACAGATTGACCGGCAAACCCGATTTGATAAAAAAAGCGGTCAACACGATGCGCTCGTTCGATGTACCGGTCGGCGTTGCGGCTCACCAACTTTCGGTCATCGAAGTTTGTGAAAAGGAAAAGGTTAAGTGCGATTTTTACCTCAAGACCTTTCACCATCATTCCTATCCGAGCGCAAAATTGAATCACGACTCATCGTGGTGCGAAGATGCAGGAAAGGTTATCGAAGTGATGTCGAAGGTAGAAAAACCGTGGATAGCATACAAGGTAATGGCTGCCGGTGCGATTCCGCCGAAAAACGCTTTGGAACACACTTTTATCAACGGTGCTGACTTCGTCATTTTCGGTATGTTTGATTACGAAATTGACGAAGATACCCGACTGCTCAACCAAGTGCTTGCTCTCGAAAAGGTGAAGAACCGTTCCCGAAAATGGTTCGGCTAATCGTAACAAAAACCAAATTCAAAGCGGATTTTCTCCGGGGAAATATCCCTATAAGATAACCTTTATGAAAAGACGAGATTTTATGTCGGTCGGTGCTGTGATCGGTTCGGGGCTGCTTACCGCCCCGGTGCCGGCTTCGGAATCAGCGGTGAATTCGGCTCCGCTCCGTGCTGCATTGGTCGGCTGCGGTCGGCAGGGGCGTACAATCATCAACGCCGGTTTGAAAATTCCGAATTTACGTTTTGCTGCTCTTTGCGACATTCAACCGACCGCCTTGAAATCGGCGAAACTCTTTCTCGAATCGGAAGACGTTGAGACCGCCGGTTATTCGGACTGCCGCGAAATGTTTGGAAACGAGAAGGGCAAAATTGATGCCGTTATCATTGCGTCCCCCGATTGTTTTCATACGGAACAGACTCTCGCTGCCTTAGAAGTTGGTTTGCACGTTTACTGTGAAGCCCCGATGGCGGTCAATGCGGAGGATGCCCGAAAAATGCTCAACGCCGCAAAGTCCGCAAAGCGGTTTCTGCAAATCGGTTTCGTACGGCGCAGCGACCCCCGTTACCGGCACACAGCCGAAAAACTCCTCAATCCTGATTCTCTGCCCGTTCTGATAGGAAAAATCACGCATTTTGAAACTCAAGCGAATCGGCGGATTCATTCGGAACTCATCTGGTCTAAACGTGATACGCTTACGCCGGAACTCCTTGACCGTTACGGATTTAAGTCGATGGAGGAATACCGGAATTGGCGTGAATTCCGAAAATACGGCAGCGGTGCCTGCCTGTTTTATCTTGCCCAGCAACTTGATGTGTTTCAATGGTTTTTCAACATTCGTCCCTCGAAAATTCAAGCGATGGGCGGTTTGGACTACTACAAATTCGGCAACGGCATAGACAACGTTTCGGCTTTACTGGCATATCCTTTTCCGCAAGGAATGGTGCGGGGTATTTCCCGTGTTTGGACAACGACGAGCGGCGGCGGTAATGTTCCGTTTGAACATATTTTTGGTGAATTCGGTTCTTTGCAAACGTCTTTGAGTGAAAGTGCTTTTCGGGTTCACGCAGAACCCGGTCTTGCCAAATGGAGCGAATTCGTTCGGCGCGGCGACCTGAAAAAGGAAAACGCCGCTGCTGAAGGCGAGGATCCAAACTTGATTAAGGTTCGTGAGACAGGCAATGTCGTTCCTTATCTTGTTCCGTTGGAGCGTCCCGATTCTGTGTTTCGTCTTCACTTGTCGAATTTTGTCAACACTGTTTTCGGCAAGGAGAATCTACATTGTTCCGGTGAAGATGCTTTTCCGTCTCATATTATTGCGTGGAAAGTTGCGGAGGCGGTTGAAAGCAGCACGTCCCTTGAATTGACGGAAGAAATGTTCCGTGTTTAGAGCGGTCTAGGATGAACAGGAAACGGGCCGGTGAATTCGCTGTCTGAATTTTCGCTGATTTTCTGATACAATGACCGGCTAGAGTTATCCCGAACAGCCGTCATATCTTCTATCTGCCGACAACTACTCCAGTGTCTCCTTTTCCCCTGATTCTATTGCCGTCTCCGCCGATTCCTTCGTCAATGGCAAACATACCGAAGAATGCTCCTGTAGCAAGAAACTTTTCGGTATAAGACGGGATGGTAGTGTTGAATCTGAATGTCCATTAGACTTGTTGCGTGACATTAAATTCGTTACGACGTGCGGATTGTATCATTTTCCAGCGTTTTATCCAAGGAGGACTTTCAATGTCGAACCGTTATGACAATTTGATGAAGTTAGAACCCGGTTTTTAACCGTCAAGAGTACAGTGAGTTGCGGTTCGTCTCGTCTAAAAAATTTGTCCGTCAATCATTTTTACACTTCTGTCGGCAACGGCGGCAATGTTGCTGTCGTGTGTTACCATCACTACGGATAAGCGGTTCTGCGTGCAAAGATGCCGAAGTAAAGCGATAACCTCTTGTGCCGAAACCGCATCAAGGTTGCCTGTCGGTTCATCCGCCAACAGTATTTTCGGCTCCATCACCAATGCTCTGGCGATGGCAGTCCGCTGCATTTCTCCGCCTGACAACTCCGACGGCTTGTGTTTCAAGCGGTGCTGTAATCCGACCTGTTCCAAAAGGTGCTGCGTCTTGGCGTGATAATGTTTGCGGGAAAACCAATATCCGAGAACACTATGGCGTATCATCAGCGGCGAAAGGACGTTTTCGAGTACCGTCAGTTCCGGCAGCAGATGATAAAATTGAAAAACGAACCCTATCGACCGGTTCCGCAGCGTGTCCCGCCGTTTTGCCAGCAGATTATCAATGCGGTTCCCGTCAAAGCGGATGATTCCGTTGTCCGGTTTATCGAGTGTTCCGAGTAAATGCAGCAGCGTACTTTTTCCCGAACCGCTTTGCCCGACTATGGAAACGAACTCACCTTCGCACACCCCGAAATTGACTCCCTTCAAAACAGGTATCTGCAAATTCTTCTTGTAGTACGACTTTGTTACGTTTTCGGCGGCAAGCAGAAACATTAGACTTAACCTGTTTTCACTCTATTTTTGTTACGGAATGACCATTACGGTACGGGAACGGCATCGAGTATCTGACTGATAATATCCTCGGCGGTCATTTCCTCCGCTTCGGCTTCATACGTTAAAATGATGCGGTGCCGGAGAACATTGTAAGCGATGTCTTTGACATCCTGCGGCGTTACATAACCGCGTCCGGCAAGGAACGCTGCCGCCTTCGCTCCTTTTCCAAGAAAAATCGTTGCCCGCGGCGAAGCCCCGAACTCGACCATTGATTCTAAATGCCGCAAATTAGCCGCCGCCGGAAAACGGGTTGCCCGAATAACCGCAATGATATAATCCCTGATACTGCCGTCAACATAAATCTGTTCCGCAATCCGCTGCATTTCAAGGATGCTGTCTGCTGTTACCCGTTCCGATTCTGCCGGAGACGAATGACTTGCCTCGCCCTGCAATGCCCTATCGAGAATAATCCTTTCGTCATCTTTGTTCGGATACGTAACTTTTAATTTGAGCATAAAGCGGTCAACCTGCGCCTCCGGCAGCGGATACGTTCCTTCCTGCTCTATCGGATTCTGCGTTGCCATCACGAGGAACAAAGTACTGAGCGGATGCGTTTTGTCGCCGATAGTAACCTGCCGTTCCTGCATTGCTTCGAGCAGTGCCGACTGCACTTTTGACGGCGCACGGTTGATTTCGTCAGCCAGGACGAAGTTGGCGAAAATAGGTCCCTTTCGGGTCGTGAATGTCCCTTCGTTAGGCAGATAGACCATCGTTCCGACAAGGTCGGCGGGCAGCAAGTCCGGCGTGAACTGAATCCGCTGGAACTTCGTTTCAACCGCTTCGGCGAGGGCTTTGATAGCGGTCGTTTTGGCAAGACCGGGAACGCCTTCAAGAAGAATATGTCCGTGCGTAAGCAAACCGGTGAGCAAACCGTTGACCATCGCTTCCTGACCGACAACGCTTCGGGCAATATCGGCTTTGAGACGGGCGATTTTCCCCGCCTGTTCTTTAACGAGTTGTTGTGTTTGCTGAATGTTCTGATTCATTGGCGGCAGTCATCAGGCAAGGCTGCTGACAATACTATTTCAGTCCGTCTAAAATTTCTTGCAGTTGCGTTTGGAGTTCATCGAGCAGTTCGCCGTTCTCTTCGCTTCTCTTCAGAGAGTTAAGTAAATCCGCTGCCCGCTGCAATTCTTTGCGTGCCGTCTCCTTGTCCCCTGCTACACCTTGCACCGAAGCACGGGCGGTTAACGATGCGGCTAATTGGGGAACAAACAATTCAATGTCTTCGGGATCCAAACCGCAGTCTCCTTTGACCAACTCTTCCCGAATACGAATGGCTTCGCTGAAATCGGCAATAGCGGCGGTATTGTCTCCGGCATTGAGTGCACACTCCGCTCTGCTTTCATACGCACCGGCATACTCGTTTGCCAACATCGGATTTTCCACAGCGGCATAGTCGGCAAACTCTGTAACCGCTCTGTCGAGTATTTTACGTCCTTCGGCATACTTTTCGAGGTTTGTCAGGATACTTGCCTGCATCACCAGAGCGTTGAACAAATCGGCACGTGCTTCCGTGTTACCGGCATTGAACTGCTTTTCGAGAATGTCAATGCCTCTTCCGACATCAATTAACACGCCGCCGATATTATCGTTCCGCTCTGTTTCGGAATCGAATTCCTTTTCAAGAACATCGTGATAAACGGCTGTACAGCGGTCTAGCAGGGTGTTTGCTAAATCCCGCTCAAGTTCGATTTGCTCTCCGTCTTCGATAACTTCGACCAAGAGCCGCATTGCCCGGTTGTATGCGTCCGTAATCTTGTCGAGCGGCTCGTGCATTTCAAAGAGGACACCGCCCTGCTGTACGCTTGTCTTTGCCATATAACTGCGGGTATCGAACAAGCCGATTTTTTCAATCTTCCGATAAAGCAAAAACGATTCGTCCAAAAGGGTTCGTGCCTTGTCGAGTTCGCTTCTTTCCCGATAGAGGGTACCGAGATTTAGTTTGATTCCGGCGAGATCGTAAGTCGCTTCCCCGTCTCCGGTTGCGTCCAGCGGCGAAAGCATTTCTACTGCCAGAAGGTAGAATTTTTCCGCTTCGCCGAGTTTATCGAAGTCATTGAGAATGACAGCTCGGTTAAGATAGACGTTACCGAGTTTCCGGCGGAGTTCGGAGTCGTCTCCCTGCGCAAGTGCTTCCTTCAAAACGGCTTCGGCTTTATCGTAAAGTCCGAGTACATTGAGGCAGTCCTCATCGTCTCCGCAGCCGCAACTAGCCGAATCAGCGTAAAGGTCGGCTAGTTCTTCGTTTTGCTCCAAAGTGCGACGGGGCAATTTTTCGAGTTCGGCAATCCGCTGCTTTTGACCGGACGAGTCCGGCTGACATTCATTGCGGTCGTGCGCAAAAACAGCACCGGCAGCAGTACCGGCGAAAGCCAAACCGGCGTAACAAACGAGAGTATTCCAATCAATGGACAGCGTCAATAATTCGGACGGTAACAGCATCTTCAAGACTCCCCAGTATAGATTTATGTCGATTATACCTTGCTTTGTGATAATTGGCAATACCCCCAAAACAGGCAATCACCTTGATGCTTGTCCCCAATTTTTAATTCGCTTTCTAACGTTAAACTCTTCCGTTTGAGGAATCTCTGTTAATCTTCCTGTAGCAGGAATGGCAGGAAATATACTGCCGCCTATTGAAAATTGGTCTTGTGTTATTTTAGGCGAGAAGTTAAATTATTGCAAGTCGAAGAGAGAAAATTTTTTGATTTACAATGATGGACGATTATTGTTTGAGTTCGGCGGAGCTTGCTCGGAAGCGGTTGGTCGCCGTCCGATGTTGGCGAGGCTCTTCTCCTCGACGAACAGACGATCCGCTCGTACTTTCTCCGGTACAAAGAATCCGGCGAGTACGGTTTCGTTCCAATGAACTATTCCGGCAAGGAGCCGTTTTTGAACGAAAAGCAGCAAGCCGAATTGGCAGCAGCATCTCGACGGGAACATTTATCTTTCGAGCCAGAAGATTTGTCATTATGTTACGGCAACTTACAGCGTGAAGTATTCTGTAACCGGTATGAAGTACCTGCTTCACCGGCTTGATTTCCCGTACATCAATACGGCAGAAGCCGAAGCATGTGCTGGGCAACCCGCTCCGGCACAACAGTCGGCATTTCTGGACGAATACGAAAAACTCAAGAAAACAAAGGGTGAAAATGATCCGATCTGCTTTTTCAGTTACTATGCGATTATGATATTGTTTGTAGTATTTTGCTTATAAAAATTGAAGCGGGCGAGGTTATGCTAAAAGTTACAAAGATTATGAGCGAAACTCCACTCACTGGCAAGGAGTACGCCGAAACGATTAAAACTCAA
>JAITOZ010000243.1 GCA_031289675.1 Planctomycetaceae bacterium | reverse complement strand
ATCAGTATGCCGATGATGGCAATGACGACAAGAAGTTCGACGAGAGTGAAGCCTATCCTATGGGATTGTTCTCTCTCTCTCTCTTACACTTACGTGAGGTCAATTTTGCAGCACTTTGCCGCGTCAAACCTAATGTGAACATTTTAGTTCTCCTTTTCAAAAGGCGGTTTATTGCAGAGGCACAACGCCCCCGCTGTCAGCAATAGTGTAACCTATCAACAGACAAATGTCAAGCGGTTTCTGGAATTTTTTTTCGCTTTTTTGAAAAAACAAGAAAGAGTGGGGACTATGCCCCCTCCCGCTCTTGCGATTGTTGACATCTTAACCTGCGGTACAATTTCAACGAGGATACAGGTACACGCGTCTGCCATAATGGCAGTTTTCGGTATTTTGTATTTTTTGTAAGTTCTTTATATTAAATTACTTAAATATATTGTATCTTATTGGCATATAATTTGCCTAATGATTACGGTGATACTACTTACTTTGACAAACTTTAAAAGGCTGGAGGCGGTTCGTCTCCTGCCTGATTGTTCACTCAAACCCCGATACAAACAGTGTCCAAAAAAATGTCTTTCGATGATGCCGCCCGCCAGCCGCTGGCAGTCGGTGTCTCCAAATTGGCTCGTGCCGTCAAAAGTACACTCGGTCCCCGAGGCAGAAATGCCGTCCTAGACAAAGGTTGGGGCGCACCCAAAGTAACCAAAGACGGCGTTACCGTTGCCGAAGAAATTACACTCAACGACCCCGAAGAGAATATGGGAGCCCAAATCGTCAAAGAGGCTGCCAAAAAAACAAATGACATCGCCGGTGACGGAACAACCACCGCAACCGTCCTTGCCGAAGCAATTTATCTCGAAGGTCTCAAATTGGTCGCTGCCGGTGCCGACCCGATGGCTCTCTCACGCGGGATTGCCAAAGGTGCCGCCGCCGTCTGCGAAGCCGTTTCCAAACTCGCCACTCCGGTCAACGAAAAGAATAAAAAGGAAATCGAGCAGATTGCCGCCATCGCCGGTAACAACGACCCCGGTATCGGCAAAATACTTGCCGAAGCCTTTGTGAAAGTCGGCAAAGACGGTGTCATTACCGTTGAAGAAGGAAAGCAGTCCGAAACATACGTCGAAGTCGTTGAAGGAATGCAGTTTGACCGCGGTTTTCTTTCCCCGCATTTCGTAACGAATGCCAATGACCAGACCGTTGAACTCGAAGACGCTCTCGTTTTGGTTCACGAGGAGAAAATCTCGAACGCCAAACAACTGATTCCGCTTCTCGAAGCCATCAGCAAGCAAAGCAAGCCGCTGCTGATTATTGCCGAAGACATTGAAGGCGAGGCATTGGCAACGCTGGTTGTCAATAAACTGCGGGGACTGTTAAAAGTTTGTGCTGTGAAAGCCCCCGGTTACGGCGACCGCCGCAAAGCGATGCTCGGCGATATTGCCGTTTTGACTGCCGCCACCGCCGTTTATAAAGACCTCGGCGTGCAACTTGAAGCCGTAAAATTGTCTGACCTTGGCAAATGCAGAAAGGTTACGATAACATCGGAAAATACAACGATGGTGAGCGGAGCCGGTAAAAAAGCCGACATTGACGGTCGGGTTGCCGCCATCAAGCGGGAAATCGAGACAACGACGAGTTCTTACGACAAGGAAAAGTTGCAGGAGCGGCTTGCAAAACTGGCAGGCGGCGTTGCCCAAATCAATGTTGGAGCGGCAACGGAGACCGAGTTGAAGGAACGGAAATATCTTTACGAGGATGCCCGGGCGGCAACGAAGGCGGCACTCGAAGAAGGAATTGTGCCGGGCGGCGGTGTTGCCTTGCTCCGCAGTGATAAATCGCTTGACAAGGTCGAGGCTCACGGCGATGAAAAGTTCGGTTTGAAAATCATCAGGAACGTCCTTGATGCTCCGGTGCGCTGCATAGCGGAAAATGCCGGTATTGACGGAGCCGTTGTGGTCAACCGGATTCGTCAGATGAAGGGCAAGAACGATGGTTTCGATGCCGACAAGAACGTTTACGGCGATTTATTTGAGGCGGGAATCATTGACCCCGCAAAGGTGGTCAAGACGGCATTGACGAATGCGGCGAGTGTTGCCGGTTTGTTGTTGACGACTTCCTGTACGATAACGGACATTCCGAAGAAAGAGCCTGCCGGTCCTCCTGCGGGAATGGATCCCGGTATGGGGGGAATGGGAGGTATGGGAGGTATGGGAGGTATGGGCGGCGGAATGGGATTCTAGTCCATCACCAAAAATTCAGGGGGGACGGCTGTAATCACAAAACGTACTGCCGCCCCCCCCATATTGGCAAAAGTCAGTTACCGAATATATCTGAATGTAGAATATATGAAACTTCCAATGCACATAGTAACCGTTCTATTTTATTTTGCGTCTTTGACATTATGTGTTGAAGGCGAAACAGATTATTACCTTGGGCATAGTCTTCAGGAGATAACGGCTTCGGGAACGGATATACTTGCGCTGGAGTTATTGAAACACGGAGAACCGGACTTTGCTCAAGTCGCCAAAGTGCTGCCGCCCATCACCAAAGGAGACTACACTTTTTTAAGCGGTGCCGCCAGTTGGGGAAGCGTCATTATCGATAAAAGCGGCAATCTTTTTCCGCATCGGAGCGGTCTCGTACCGAAGCCGGATCAATTGTTTTCGCCCGAATCGATTGATGCGGAACTCGGCAAAATACCGCCCAAACAGCATCTTTTGAACAGTTATCTGCCGATGCTCGTTTCCCGGCACTCAAAAGATGACCGGTCTTTGGAATTATTGTACTTTGTCGAACCGCTTGACCCTGACCGCGACCCGCTGGTTTGGATTCGCTCAACGCTGACTAATGCTGACGGCAGCACCGATGTAAAATATCAGGTTGCTTCTGCATCACGGGGGAAAAAACTCAAACCGATTTCTGCCGAACGATTTGACGACACCTATCAACTCACCGTTGACTATTGGGAAAAATTCCATTCAAAAACGGCATTGTTTCAGATTCCGAATGAATTGCTCTCCCGTGTCGGTGAAGGAGCAATGATTGCGATGGCGCAGACCTTTTCCGGCGATCACGCTCACTACGGACATCATCTGTACGGAATGGAAATCAGCGACAACTTTCCGCCGAACTGCAACTGGGCGATTGAGGCGTGCTGTTTGACCGGTCGTTTTGATTTGGCTCGCCGTTACCTCGACCATCTGCTTATGTACGGAATCGACCAGCGGGGACGCTATGTTTATTATCAAGAAGGTGAGGACGAGACAACGAATGAAATACGGTCATCTTCGGCGGCGGATTATAGTTTGTTATTGTTCCTGATAGACCGATACGGCAGGGCGTTGCAGTTCGGTGATTGGGGAAAGGAACATTTGCCGAAACTCGTTGCGATGGGAGAAGAATTGCTTTCGTACCGTGTTGAATGTCCCGAATTGGAACAGCAATCGGTGATTCCGTCCGGTACGAAGTTAATCAAAATGTGTGCCGAAGCAGACACCAACGGCAGGGACTATGTCTATCTCAACAACAACCTTTGGGCGGTGCGGGGCTTGACATCGTTGGCGAACACTCTCAAACAATTAGGTGAACACGGTAAGGCGGCGTTTTTTGTACAGCAAAGCGAAGACCTCTTGAATACCGTCCGTAAAGTATTGCCGGAAAATACTGTTACAAATAATTACGGTACTATTGTTCCGTTCCGGCTCGGTTATGCGGCACTGCCGCTGACTCTCAGTAATTGTAATAATCTTCTTGAAGGATTATCGCCGGAAGAAAAAAAGGATTATTTACAAAGAACGTGGGTTCGAAACAAGACCAATAAAAAGCAAGACCTCACGGAAAACACGTATGCGAACTATCGGTATTATCCCGAAATGTTGTCAAGTATGCTGTTGAGCGAAGAGCAGGCGGCATCGCTTGTCCGTATGCGTGAAGACCGCGGCGGAGAATTGCTCGCAATGACTCGTTTGCATGAACGTATTGATAATTGGCCCGTTGTTCATTATGCCCGGTATCTTATCGAGAGCGGACGGATTGACAAATATCTGTTACTGTTATATGCGCATACCTTGTATCACGGCGTTCCCGACAAAATGTGTTACTCGGAGCAGGTGTATCCTAACGGAAAGTGGGGGGCGGCAGATTGCATACCGTCATTGTTGACAACGCCGATTATGTTGTCTTGGACGTTTGCGTATGAAACGATGCCGGACGCACAAGGCAAGCAGCAGTTACAATTATTGCGTGCTGTTCCCCAAGATTGGTACAACAAAGGTTTTGCCGCACACAGTCTCGGCTGTTCTGACGGCAAGTTGGACTTGGATGTTGAAGCGGACGATGCGGCGGTAACGATCAGCGGGCATTTGACCGGCGGACAGTTTTCTGTTCCCGTTGTCCTTTATACTCGTTTTAATCATCATTTGCAGACGGCAGACATTCTCGAAGGTTTGGACCATATCGAAAAAATCGAAGGGGACCGCATCACGCTGAAAAAGGAAATGGTGCAATTCTCCCTTAAAATCCGCCGGACAAAAACGCAAAACGAATATACCGTAACAACGATTGACGATAACCGTATCACCCTTGACGGTAAAGGCAGTGAACCGGTTTGGAATCAAGCCGTTGCGATTTCGTTCACGAATCCTTGGGATAAAGAACATAATCCGGCAACGTCGCTCAAACTTTTGAGCGACAGCAAGTCTCTTTACTTTTGCTTCGAAGTTCAGGACAGCGATATTGTTCTGGAACCGGATTTTATGCAGGAAAAAGACGTAATGAAAGAGGACAGGGTTGAACTGTTCTTTTCAAAAGATAATAAGATGAACGATTATAACTGTTTGGAAATAGACCCGAAGGGACGTATCCTTTCGTACCGAGCCGCTTATTATCGTAACATTGATTTTGACTGGACACCGCCGGCAGCCTTGAAAACTGCCGCCGAAATCCGCCCTGACGGTTATTGCGTTGAAGGAGCGGTTCCGCTTGAATTTGTTAAGGAATTCTCTCATTCCGATAATCCGGTTTATTTCGGAGCGTATCGGGCTGAGTTTAGCCGCAAAGACGGTAAGGTCATTGAAAATTGGCAGACTTGGATT
>JAITOZ010000242.1 GCA_031289675.1 Planctomycetaceae bacterium | reverse complement strand
TGCGAATGGCGGGATGCTCGTGATGATAGCGGTCGTGCTGAATGATTTGTAAATCACTGTCAGGATAATTGATCTTCAACATAGTATTCTCCGGTTGAGTTAGGCGAAGAATAACAATTGTGCGAATTTAATAAAAGAGCAGTTTCTAAATGAGGGAAGTATAACGGTGAATCTTTTGTCGATGTACGAGCGTTCCGTGATGACCGCATCTTGCCAAACGATTTCGGTTTTGAGGTTGAACTCGTGCGATTGCTGTTTGATGCGCACCTCGACATCGCCGCGGGTCTCACCGATTTTGAGCCAGCCGGATTTTTCAGGAACAGTAGGAAGTGTATAGGCGTATATCTTCATAAGGAAAGAAACCAAGTTGAAATTTTACCTGCCGATAACGGCAGCAGCCGTCAAAATGCTCCCAAAACTAACCCTCAATCATTTTAATCTCTTCGTCCGTCAAGCCGTACAAACGGTACACAAACTCGTCGATCTTTGCCTCCGATACACTTGTATCCGCCGCAGGATTTTCTTTTTTGGCAGCAAGAATCTGATTGACAAGGGAAATAATGCTCTTTTGCTGTTTTTCAGAAGCCAATGGTATCGGCAGATTACGCAGGTGTTCAGGATAAATGTGGTAATCCCCGCCGCGCAGATTGGACAGCAGCACGGAGGCGTATCTCGAATTAAGCAAACCGAGCAAATAATGTAAATCGACTTGTACCGACAATTGTTCCATCTTTTCGCGGGAATACCTCGAATAACGTTTGACGCTCGCCGAAATGCTTTTATTTTTAACGCCTTTTAATTCTTTCCACAAAACCGCCGAAAACATAGAATCGCTGTGCAAAAATCTCGTTTTCTCATCCAAGAAGACCATTAAATTTCCCAAACGATTGAACATGAGTTTTTGAGAATTATACAATTTCCTAAAAGTAGGTCGTCTTAACTTGTCGGGACAGCGTTCCGTATTGTATTCGAGGTAACGGACTTTTTTTACTCTGTATCGCTCAATGTCTTTTGCTTCGATGTATTTGCGGCAATGCACCGCGTCGGCGGTTTTGCTAATTAAATCGTCTTTTGAAAATTCGCCTCTCGCCGTCTTTTCATCGGCATTAAGTACCATCCCGACGCTGATGTAACAAAAATCGCCCAAAACGTTCATTTTAGGGTACCGGTTTGCGTTTCTCTGCTCGGTTGTCAAGTTCCATACGGCAGTCTTTCTACCCTGCACAAGTGCGGAAAGCGGCTGCCTGAATGTTCTGATGATCTGCTTTTGTTCGTTGATATGGGATACATAGCAACTTTTGCCCGGCGGCGATTGGGATATGATTGGAATACAGTTGCTTACCGTTGCGTTTTCAAACACTTTGGTTCCGTTCAAATCGACAATTTCTATTAGATTGTATTGATTGATAATGAGTTCCCGCAGACGTTTGGCATACGTCTGATTGGTCAGCGGATAAGGCACAATCATTGCAAAAACGCCGTTCGCCGTAAGAAATTGCAAGCCCAATTCCATAAAAGGTACATACAAGTCCCATTTTTGATACAAAGTCGTAAAACGCCCGGAAGCAATGATCGCCTTCCGTCCTTCGGGATTCGTATCAACCATTGTCGGAGCCGAAACATACGGCGGATTGCCGATGACGATATCAAACTTTTCGAGACCGAACATCCATTGCGGGGCAAAGAACTGAGCGGACTTCGTTTGGTCGTAGGGATTCCATTGCATTAAAAGAAGTGCCGTTTTATGCGATAAATCACCGGCATCTTCCAACGCAACACTTAACATCTTCCGCAATGCTTCGTCGTATTCCCGTAAGTGCCGTTTTTCCTGCGGACTCGTTTCCATAAAATGGCGGCTGCGCGTTCCCTGCAACATCTTGACCGTTGCCTTGACAATCAGCAACTCTAACCGCTCCTGTTTTTCTCTCGGCAAACCGAGGAGCGTATTCGCACAAACGAATTTTGTTTCAAGATTCGGCAGCGGTTCAATACCGTAATTATCTTTCTTCTTGTCGGGAACAATCTCCTGAATGAGCGACAGAAAAAGCCGAAGTGCCGTGATCTGTACCGCCATCGGTTGAATGTCAACGCCGTAAATGACCTTTTGCAGGATTTCTAATTTTTTGCGGTAACGTTCCTGCTGCGAAAGGTTTTTATCGGGATCAAGACGTTTCATGATTGTATTCATCACACAGCAGGGAAACGCACCGCTGCCGCAAGCAGGGTCAAGAATTTTGCATCGGAGAATATCATTTTCGTCGGTTGATTTCAAGTACGCATCGAGAGACTGGTTGACCATATAATCAACGATTTCCAACGGCGTGTAATAACTGCCGGTGATTTTGCGCCGGCTCTCGTAACTTCCAGCATCGATACAACCGAGCAAACTCTCAAACACCTTGCCGATAAATTCGGGGTCAACCGTTTCTGCGTATTCCGCTTGGTCAATTAAATCGTCAAGCGATAACTTGTATTGATACTTCGATAAAATATGGATGATACCGGCGACTTTATAATCACCGCCGAGTTCGGTGAGATGCCGTGTCCTGGGTTCGGAAAAAAAGTAATCATCGTTAATAGCAAAATCATCGCCGGTGTGTTCGGTAAAGATTTCGCCGTTGAGAAACGGAATACTATCGAATAATTTTTTGATTTTTGTTCCGTTCACGGCAAGTTTTTTATGCGATAAATCCTGCCGTTGCTGCTGCGGTGTGTTGAGCGAAAAGAAAAACAGGTTGCGTAAAACGGCATTGTAATAGCGGTATTCCTCGTTTGCTTTTAAATTTTCTTTGAGAAAATGTTCGTCAAAGAGTTCCTTCGGAACGAGTCCTTTATCTTGTAAAAAGAAGCAAAACAGTAGGCGGACGACGAGCCGAAGAACGGATTCGGCATCGCTGTCTTTTTTTACCGTCCAGTAATACCAGTTTCGGATTTCGAGATAAAACTTATCGCAGATTATCTGCCGCTGAATTTCGTCCTGATAGAGTTGTTCTTTGACGGCGGCAAATGCTTTTTCTAAATCGGCAACGGTGCATTTGACCCATTCGGTATCCTGACCGGTGGTGTCGAATTGCTGGATGGAAAAGCCTTGTTTCGCCAAATAGCGGTGAATCATTTTGTCGATGTGCGAGCGTTCCGTAATGACAGCGTTCCGCCAAACGATTTCTTTTTCGACGTTGAGTTCGTGCCCTTCTTGGGCAATCCGCTGTTCGACGCTGCCGTTGGTTTCGCCGATTTTGAGATAACCGGCATGTTTGGCAATTTCCGGTGTCGTGAAAGCGTAAAGTTTCATTGCAGTTATCTATACGGGATTTTTAAGAACCTCATTATACTGTAAAAAGATGACGGCGAGATGGGGGCTTATCCAATCAGGAAGGCTGACAGCCTCATTATGACATTTCCTAATTTTCCATTCTCAAAAACTGTCCGAATAGATATTCGGCATCGTGCGGACCAGCGGCGGCTTCAGGATGATATTGTACAGAAAATGCCCGCAAACCTTTGTGCCGCAAACCTTCGACCGTGTTGTCGTTGAGATTAATATGCGTGACTTCCGCTTCCGGCGGCAGCGTTGCCGAATCAACCGAAAAACTATGATTTTGCGAAGTGATTTCAACCTTGCCCGTCAATTTGTTCAGCACCGGCTGGTTCGCCCCGCGGTGTCCGAATTTCATCTTATACGTTGCCGCTCCCAAAGCCCTGCCGAGTAACTGATGTCCGAGACAGATGCCGAAAAGAGGAATTTTTCCGAGCAGTTTTTGAATTTGCGTAACAACATTTCCAAGCCTTGCTGGGTCGCCGGGTCCGTTCGATAGCAGCACCCCGTCCGGTCGAAAAGCCGAAACGTCATCTGCCGTTGACGCTGCCGGAAAAACCGTTACTTCGGCACCGAGAGAAACTAATGAACGCAGAATGTTCTGTTTCACACCGAAATCGAATACCGCTATTTTTTTGTTACAAGAATTATCGTTGCCGGACATCCAAGCGCAGGGTTCTGTCCACGGCGTTGGCTTGGCAACGGTAAGTTGTCCGACAAGGTCAATGTCTTCCAAATGCGGTGCAGCGTTCGCCTTCGCAATGAGTTCTTTGGTATCCCAATCGCCGGAAGCAATCACGGCACGTTTCAAGCCGTGCGTTCGGAGATGCTGCACTAAAGAACGTGTGTCGATTTCGGAAAGAGCAACGATTTTACTGCGTTTCAAAAAATCGCCGAGACTTTCCGCTGCCCGCCAGTTTGAAACCCGCGGCGAATATTCCCGCATCAGAAATCCTTGTACTCTCGGAACCAGCGATTCATTGTCTTCCTGATTGAAACCGGTATTACCGATTTGCGGAGCCGTCATCGCAACAATTTGACCGGCATAAGACATATCTGTAAGGATTTCCTGATAGCCGGTCATTGACGTATTGAATACGGCTTCGCCGGTCGAAAGACCGTCATAACCTACGGAAACACCGTTAAAAAAGCGTCCGTCTTCCAGAGCCAAAATCCCGTGAGTCTTTGTCAAATTGATAATGGAGAATAGAAAATGGAGCGGGTGAATGGTTAAAGTATTTATGCTTCAACACACGAGCAGGGAGTGTTACCCCTTTCCCGAAGGGACAACTCACACAGTTATCAGTGATATAATGTTTGGAGTTTTCAGTTTACTGCGTCCGTTGAGGGAACGGAGTTCCATCACAAAGGCAGCACCGACGACATCGCCGCCGAGTTCGGTAACAAGTTGCCGGCAAGCCTCCATTGTCCCGCCGGTTGCCAGCAGGTCATCGAGCAGCAGAACGCGGTCGCCGGTTTTGACGGCATCTTGGTTGATTTGAATTGTGTTCGTTCCATACTCTAATTCGTAGGATTTGGAAACGGTTTTGTACGGCAATTTACCGGGTTTGCGTATGGGAATCAGTCCGACACCGAGTTCGTATGCCAGCGGGGCGGCAAAGATGAAGCCGCGGGCTTCGGGAGCGGTAATATAGTCGAAGGTTCCGAAGGTGTCGATGTCGCCAGCGAGGCGGTCGAGGGTTTCCTGAAAAGCCTTGGGGTTATGAATCAGCGTAGTGATGTCGTAAAACAGAACGCCGGGTACGGGAAAGTCGGGAATAGTGCGGATATATTTGGCAAGATTAGGCATTTCTGTCGGTTATAAATTCTGAAAGTGAGGGAAGCGGCACCCTATTCTACCTAAAATCTTTCCGATTGCAAGAGTGCATCGGCGGATAACCCCAAGAGACGGGAGATTTATCTCCTACCGAGCCGAACCGATGGCATTGTATTTTCCGATTATGGGATATGTAGTATCGGTTATGATGTTTTTTCAACACGTAACAAGGAGGTTTCGCCGTGAAACAGACTTGCATTGTCCGCTTGAGCAGTAGGAACGTCAAGAACTTTTGGATATTGTTAGGGCGTTGCCCAACGGACAGATTTGGGGCAAAAAACGTTTTTTTTAGCGTTAACACGCCCTTGTACCAAGGATAGTAAAAAAGGTCATTGGCGAAATTTTCACGAATTGAACAGCCAGCCGGAAAGATAACGTTCGCCGGAATCAGGCAAAATAGTGACTATCCGCTTGCCCGCCATCAAAGGACGCTTGCTCACCATAAACGCAGCGTGAAGTACCGCTCCCGACGAAATGCCGACCAAAAGTCCCTCTTTGGCAGCAGCAGCTCTCGCCGTTGAAGCGGCTTCTTCCGACAAAACCGTGATGATTTCATCGAGAATAGAACGGTTCAAAACCGAGGGAACAAAACCCGCTCCGATTCCCTGAATCCGATGCGCACCCGGGGACCCGCCGGACAAAACCGGCGATTCTGCCGGTTCAACCGCGATAATGTGAATGTCGGGATTCCGCTCTTTCAACACCTCACCGACACCGGTAATCGTGCCGCCGGTTCCGACACCGGCAATAAAAACATCAATTTTTCCGCCGGTGTCTGTCCAAATTTCCTCCGCAGTGGTCAATCGGTGACATTCCGAGTTGGCTGGATTATCAAACTGATGCGGCAAAAAAGCGTTGGGAAAATGTGCCGCCAAACTAACGGCTTTTTCGACTGCACCGGGCATTCCTTTGCTGCCTTCGGTGAGCAGCAGTTCTGCGCCGTAAGCCTCAATGGTCTTTCTCCGTTCCAAACTCATCGTCTCCGGCATTGTCAAAATGAGACGATAACCCTTGATAGCAGCGACCAAAGCCAAGCCGATGCCGGTGTTGCCGCTGGTCGGTTCGATGATGACCGAATCGGGTTTGAGTTTGCCTTCCCGCTCTGCCTTTTCAATCATCGCAAGGGCAATGCGGTCTTTCACGCTGCTTGTCGGATTGAACGATTCGAGTTTTGCCAGCACTTCGGCTTGTCCCGGATTGAGTTTGTTAATCCGAACCAGCGGTGTACGTCCAATCGTTTGAAGTATATCGGAATAGATATTCGCCATTGACCCTAATTCTTATAGATTTAGTATGATATAAGAATATCACGTTTTAACTTTGTTGTCAAGAGCGGTTTTTTATTGAACGGCGCGGCGGTAGCGGCAAGTTTTTACTACGCTTATGTGTTGCCCCCGACAGGAGGCATCGGAAAAGGAAAGCACCCGCTTATCGTTTGTCCGCAGAATGAGCAGCAGCCGTCCTCGTCAATGCGGTACTCTTCAATGCTGTACCGGTTTCGGGCAATCACCGTTTGACCGCATTGCGGACAAAGCGTTGCCTCGCCCGCTGTATCACGAATGTTGCCGGTATAGACAAACCGCAAACCCGCCGACATTGCTATATTTCTTGCTTCAAAAAGAGCAGACGGCGGGGTCGGAGGAGGTGCGTGCTGAAGTGTCGGATGATATGCCGAAAAATGCAGCGGTATTTCCAAACCAAGTTCATCGGCAATCCAATGAGACATTTCTGCAATTTCTTCGCCAGAATCGTTAAGCGTCGGTATCAGAAGCGTTGTTACCTCCAGCCAAACCGGCGATTTTGCAAGATACCGCAACGTTTCCTTGACCGGTTCGAGTGCTGCCTGACAATAATTTTGATAAAAGTCTTCGCTGAAACTTTTTAAGTCGATATTCGCCGCATCCATCGCGGAAAAAAATGCCGGTCGCACCGCATCGGAAATGTAACCGTTGGAAACGGCAATCGTTTTAAGACCGTTTTCACGGCAGGCGGCGGCAACATCCTGAACATATTCCGCCGAAATCACCGGTTCGTTATACGTAAAAGCAACGCCGATGCAGTGGTGCTGCTTCGCCAGTTCGGCAATTTTTTGCGGCGCAACAGGTTCGGTCAAAAGCGAAGTATCACAGGATCGTGCCGTTGAGGCATTTTGACAGAACCGGCAGGCGAAATTACAGCCGATAGAGCCGAAAGAAAGAACGCTCGAACCGGGGTAAAAATGAAAAAGCGGCTTCTTCTCTATCGGGTCAGCCGCAAAACCGGTCGTTCGCCCTGCCGTTGTCTGGACAACTTTTCCTTGTACATTCCTGCGGACACCGCAAAAACCTGCTTGGTTATCCGAAAGCGAACATCGGCGAGGACAGACCGGACAATTCATACCGAATCAGGTTAACTGAATATCCTTGCAGTCATTTTTTCGACAGCGGCATCCATTTTGTCCGGTGTGTCATAAGTACCGGCAGCGATTTCCGCCTTGATGCGGTTGACCAAGTCGAAACGGACTTTCGACGTAGCGGATGTTTCGGCGGAGACTGTCCCGCTCAACTTCAACGCCTCTGCGGAAAAGGAGACCGAGTCTTTGACCGGCAGCGGGGCGTTTACCGTCTGCGAAAGGTTGTGTTCCGATGTGCTGCGGGTCAAACCTTGAAGGTTTTGCAGCGAAGCAATATGTTGCGGATTAATCGTGTTCATTGAACTTTCCTTGTATTAGGTGATGACGAAATCGTTTCGCCTTACATCTAATACTTTTTTGACGGGGGAATGTTTGAGCAATTTTTCAAAAAAAAAAAATCAAAAATTATTCTCTGGAAATATACACCCAAGCCGAGTAATAAGTACGAAATTGAACGGCAAAAGCAGGACAAAAAGTAAAAGAAGAAGGTACAACTGCCAATTTCGATACATACTGTTTGTTCCTTTTATTTTTTCCCTTTTACCCAAATTTGCTTTGCTGCTACACGTATCGCCGCCGTATCATAGCAATTTTCCCGAATGAACGCAAGAGCAGAATTTTAGCCAGCCCTGTATGCGAAACAAAAATAGCCCTCGTTGGGAGAATATTAAACACAATCATTCTGACTAGTGGCAGCGGCAAAACACCTGCAAGTGGCATATATGCAGGTATCCCTGATCGTACTTAGGAGCGTGCCGAAACACGAACTGACCGATATTGAGATAGACTCACTTTGTGAATTTTCTATGAGAACCGTAGTAAATTCGGCAGCCTAAATTTTGGGGAAGTATTTATACTGCTGCCTATTGAAAATTGGTCTTGCATTGTATCAAGACGCAAGATACTAGGCAAGAGCCATACCAATTTTCAACAGACAGAAGTGTTCTATCCGCATAACCGATAACGAAGGCAGCCGTCTGGTAATGGCACTTTTGCGATAATGCCCGTATTCTTTTATGCCTCTTTGTGTAACACTTTTTCTATTCCCGTTTGAATATCCATCATCAGTGTTAAGGCGAGCGGTACAACGAAGAGCGTGAAAAGCGTCGAACAAATGAGACCGCCGATAACGACACCGCCGAGACCGCGGTACAATTCACTGCCCGCCCCCGACTTCAATACCAGCGGCAACATTCCTATTACCGCCGCCGAAGAGGTCATAAATATCGGACGTATCCGCGTCCGTACCGCCTCACGAATCGCCTCACGATAATTCATCGCCTCCACAATGTCCGTCTCCGACTCGCCCCGCCCCCGCATAAAATTACGGGTCTGATGAACAAGCAATATCGCATTGTTCACTACCACGCCGATAAGAATCACAAAACCTAACATTGTCAGCGTGTCCATTTGCTGCGTCGGGTCATAATAATTCACCAATGCCAAACCTGCAAAACCGCCGACCATCGCAAACGGCACCGTGAACATAATCACCAGCGGATACGCAAAACTCTCAAAAAGACCCGCCATCAAAAGATACGTTATCAACAGCGATAAAAAGAACCGCGACGCAAGCAGATTGAGCAGCGATGCCGGATTAAAGCCCGTCCACTGTCCGAGCATTGCCCGCCGCGTCTGCGAAAGTTTATCCGCATTGCCCGATAGTTTCACGAACACATCCGGTGTCATTCCGCCGTCATTGCGGCTCTCTTCAACGAGTTCCATAATGCGGTTTTGTGCCGTTTCCAGAGCAACTTCCGGCGGAGGCATCACGGTCAAACGGATTGCCCGCTCCTGTTCCACGCGGCGGATTTGCTGGGAGGCATCCGCTGCTACAAACGAGACGAGTTGACCGACAGGAATGATTTGCCGCTTACCGTTACCGTCCCGAATAGAAATAGGGAGCGAGGTAAATTCGTCCGGTGTGAGCGGAATGTCGGGGTCGCGGATGAGAGTCAAGTCGATATTATCCCCTTCGTAATCGAAGTCGCCGATGAAAATTCCGTCAATCATCGCACGGGAAACATAAGCGAGAGACTGCACGCTCAAACCGAGTTCTTTGGCACGCACCTGGTCAACGATGATTTCCCATTCGGGACCATTAATATCGTAATTTGCCGGTTCGCTTCTAACACCGGAGCGGGAAAATGCACGGACGAGTTGCTGCTCCAAGTGGCGCGTTGAACTCCGCAGCCGGGTCATATCGCTGCCGATGACTTCTATTTGTACAGAATTAGAACCGCCGCCCCGCCGCCCGAAGATTCCTTGCTGTTGAGCCGTACCGGAACAGCCCGGTATCGTATTCATCATCGTATTGAGCAGAACCTCCAGCGGCTTGACCAGATTGTCGTCTTTGCTCGTTACATTCATCATCACGCCCTGATTCCGAACGATGATATAAAAACTTTTGATAGGCGGTATTTTCGGCATCACCTTGCCGCTTCGGGTATCGGTAATCTCCTGAATAGCAGAGGCTTCTTCAACCGTCTTCGCCTCCCAGTAAGGGCGTAAAAACTCTGCGGTGCGGCGGCCGACAAGGGCATTCTGCTGAATGGAATAGGCAGGCGGCAGCACCATATTTCCGTTCAAAACGTTTTTATTGCCCGTCGGAAGATAACTTGCCGGAGGCATCAGATTGAAACTTAAGAACGTTGCTGCGCCCGAAATAAGAACGATAGTCATCACCCGAACCCAAATGCCGGAAAAACTGCGGTACGTCAAAAGATAGACGAACTGTGAATAACGTTCCGACAGAAAGTTACAGAGCGGAGCCAAACCGGCAACCGATTGAACGGCTGTACGGAAAATACCCCTTTTCTTTTTTTTGACCCGCAGCCAGCGGACAGCACAGACCGGAATGACCGTAATCGCCACGAGCAGCGAAATCAGCACTGCGGCAGAAATGCCTATCGCCATATCGTAGAATAACTGTCCCGACTCCTCCCGAATCGTCAAAACAGGTGCAAAGACCACTACGGTAGTCAATGTTTGCGCCAAGACCGCTCCCCAAACCTCTTGCGTTCCGTCGTAAGCGGCGGCTATGACGGTTTTGCCCATCTGCAAATGCCGGTCAATGTTTTCCAAAACGACAATCGCACAGTCCACCACCATACCAATCGCAAATGCCAAACCGGCAAGCGAAATAACGTTAATGTTCCGACCGCAGAGATAAAGAACAACGAAGGTTCCGATAATCGAAATCGGAATCGCTATCGAGATGATAAGTGTCGGTCGAAAACTGCGGAGAAAGAGCAGCAGAACGATGACCGCCAATGCGCCTCCTTCGTACATATTTTGCCGGACAAGGGTAACGGCATTGTTGATGTAGTGAGAGTCGTCGTAGAGCATTTCAAACTGAATTTTATGCCGGTCATTTTTATACTGCGACAGCAGTCCGCCCGGCTTGGAAATGTCTTTGGCGATGCGGTTGACCTCCTGCATAATGCTTAACACATTGGCACCGGTATCGCGCCGAAAAGCCATTGACATCGATGTTGTTCCCATACTTTGATTAAAGTAGGTATTCCTTTTCAAAGCGAGAATCGGCGAGGCAATATCTTTCAGATAAACCGGCGCACCGTCAACGTATTTGACAATTACGTTGCGAATCGGTTCCAGCGAATCGTATCTTCCGAGTACGCGGAAACGGATATTCTGTCTGCCGTTGGACATATCGCCGGCAGACTCGTTGAGGTTATCATTCATCAGGGCAGTGCGTAATTCATCAACGGAGATACCGGCTTGGGCGAGAACGACGGGGTCGAAGCGGATTTGAACTTCGTGTTCACGTCCGCCGAAGACATCGACTTGGGCGAGACCGTTGACGCGTTCAAAGGCGGGCTTGATGTACCGGTCGGCATAATCGTAGAACTCTGCCATTTCAAAATCGGGGTCGTTTCGTGCGGTGAAGAGTCCGAAGGCGATGGATTCATCGGTGTTAGCACTGGCAGCGCGGATGACGGGACGTTCGACATCATCGGGATAGCGGGGGACTTCGTTAAGCCGGTTGGAGGTTTCCTGAACGGCTCGGCTCATATCGTAACCGACGGTGAATTCCAACTCGATGCTTCCTTCGCCGAGTTGGGCGGTGGAAGTCATTTGATAGAGACCTTGGAGCGTTTTGAGTTTTTTTTCTTGCTCCATAATGATAGACTTCTCGACTTCTTCGGGACTTCGTCCCTGCCAAGTGGTGCGGATAGTAACGACGGGGCGTTCCACGTCGGGAGTCATTTGAACGGGAACGGCAGTGAGAGCGAGAACCCCAAAGAGAATGGTGAGCAGCACTCCGACCGCCACCTTCACGGGATTATCCATCGAAAAACGTATTATGTCCATAAACGTATTATAACAGAAAACGAGGGGTGACAAAATACACTGTTTGCACGTCAGTTTTTCAGCCTGCGGGAAACCTCATAAAGTGTCAGTAATTTGTTCTGTCTTGCTTCTTTTTTCAAAGATGCCTGCTGTCCGGTTTCACTTTTTTGTCCAATCCAATCTGAGTAATCCAGCCATCCGAATTGTATGAGTAGAATGCGCGGATTTGACGAAGATATTTTTTCAAAATTTATCGTCAAATAGTAACCGCTTTTTGATTTTCCTGATTCCGACTTTGTATAACTGCGATTACCGAATATCGATTTTTGAGAAGATGTCTTTAACTCGACGGAAAAATAATCGTTACTTACGCAAACAATATCTTTCTCCGAACCAGTACCTTTTCTGAAATCACGAACATTTTTCGTGATATATTCAGGAATCACGTCGTGCAGCAATGCTCCGGTTGCCTGCGGAGAAATACTCATTTCTCTGATTTTAAGATTGAGATAGGTGTTGATTTTTCCGTTGAGAATACTCTCCCACGACTTCAAGCAAAAGTCGGCAATGCCCGGTGTCAAAGGATGTCTTTCTACCAGTGGTGCTGTTATTCGATGCCATTCACCGGCAGGAACATTATCGTATGGGGACACGGCGGTCTTTCCCTTTCTAATAGAGACTTTTGTAACACTTGACGGCGGTAATTCAAAATTCGATTCTTTGCAATTTCACAATAATCCTTCCGAATTTCAAACCCGACGCAGAACCTCTTATGTTTGAGACTTGACACCATTGTCGTTCCCGATCCGACGAATGGGTCAAATATGATTCCGTTTTTTTCCGAAAATCCAAGGACGAGCCGGTCAATCAAATCCGTAGGAAATTGACATGGATGCGGCGTTCTTTCCGCGGACGAACGGTCTTGTCCGGTCGTTACTTTTGCAATTTCCCAAACATCGGAGGGATTTTTCCCCAGTGTATTCACCCGAAGTTTGCCGTGCCTCTTGGAATTCGGATATTTTATATTTTTGTCCCTAATCTCATCAAGGTTAAAAACGTAGTTATCCTTGTCTTTAACATACCAAAGAATTTTTTCATTTCGCGGACTCAAATAATTTTTACACGCGACACCTGCCGAGTAGTTCCACACAATCTCTTGGTTAAGATACAAAGGGATTTCATTCCATAACAAATAGGGCAGCGGTACGGCACGCCCTATGGAACCGGCTGAAATATAGCCGAGGTTCAAAAGCAATGCACCTTCTGCCGATAAGAGACGGCAAGTCTCACCGACCCATCTCCTTGACCAATGAATATAGTCGTCTATAGGTACAACCGTTTCGTACTCTTTACCTATGTTATAGGGAGGGCTTGTTATTGTCAAATCAAACAGCCTATCCGGCAATAACCGCTGCGCTGCCAATGAATCAACACAGTATAAAACACAATAATTTTCTGCATAGTACGGCTTTCCTAAACGGCTAAACAAATACTGCTTCACCTCGGAAAAAGAGTCCATAGTATCCATCATTTCTTCTGTGACCGTGATATCGAAACACCTTACAAGCATTCTACATCACGTTTATTTAATATCAACCCCATTTCAAAATCGGGGTCGTTTCGTGCGGTGAAGAGTCCGAAGGCGATGGATTCATCGGTGTTAGCACTGGCAGCGCGGATGACGAGACGTTCTACGTCATCGGGAGTCATTTGAACGGCTCCCGCCCCCTTCTTGCAATTCCCTTTCCTCTGCCGTAAAATGACTTGACAATTTAATAATCGCAAGTTTTTGCTCTCGTGAGTCCCAAGCACAGCCCGGTTCACCGGTTGGATAAAACGAAATAAAACGTGTTGAAGCATACGTTTCCCGAAAGGGAACGTTATGCAACACGCTTGCGGGGTTCGGGGTATGCGCTCTTGCGTCTACGTTTCCGTGCGCTGTTGCGCGGTTCTCTGGTTGTGCAGAGAAGAAACTTCGCTTGGAGCAACGTAGCGTTCCCGTTTTTTATCTAACGGTTCGTTACGTTAACTTGCTTAACAAAACACAAGCAAGATGACACGCTCCGCATTCTTTGGTAATCTCGACTTCAATACCATCGCCTCCAATCCTGAATTCAAAGAGTCTGCCGTCCGCTCGTTCATCATTGACCCGCTCATCAAGAAACTCGGTTATACCGCCGAAAATATCGTTCTCGAAAAGACCATTCAAATACAGACCGGCAGCAAAAAGCAAACCACTCCGTATTATGCCGATTATGTTCTGAAAATCGGCAGCAGTTTCGTTTGCGTTATCGAAGCAAAATCGCCTGAAAAGAGCCTTTCCGAAAATTCGCTCATCGACCAAGCATTTTCCTATGCTTCGCATCGGGAAATCCGCAGTAACTAAAACAGATGATTCTCTTTCGCCGCTGTTGCTGTCCGCTGATACGCCAATTTAATGTAATCGCCGTTTGTATCGTATCCGACAAAGTTACGCTGGTTTTTAATTGCCGCCACAGCTGTAGTTCCGCTGCCCATAAACGGATCGAGAATGATATCGTCAGTGAAAGAATATAATTGCAGTAACCGATACGGCAACTCTTCAGGAAACGGTGCAGGATGTCCGATACGTCTCGCACTTTCGGCGTTCATCGTCCATACGGATTTTGTCCATTCCATAAATTGTTCCTTCGTGATTGTATCCTTCTTCGTTTCCCGTTCTTCTTTTGTTCGTTCTCTTTTATATTCTCCCTTTGAAAAAATAAGAATATACTCGTGTATGTCGCGAAGCGTCGGATTACCAGCACTTTGCCAACTGCCCCAAGCCGTTGATGGACTGGCGCTGGACGCTTTATTCCAAATGATTTCACCCCGCATATTAAAACCGATGTCAATCATCATCTTGGAAACGTAATCGGAAAGCGGAATATAGGGCTTGCGTCCCAAATTAGCGACGTTGACACAGGCGCGTCCGCCGTTAACTAATACGCGGAATGTTTCACTAAAGGCATTTCGTAAAAGGTCAAGGTATTCCTTCAATGATAAATCATCGTCGTATTCTTTGGAAACGTTGTAAGGCGGCGATGTTATCATCAAATGCAATGAATTCGGTGGTATCGCTTTCATATCGGTACAAGAGCCAAGGATGATTTTGTTTAAGAGTTGTTGCGGAAACGGATTAGTTGGTTGCGCAACGGACTCTTCAACCCGCAGGTCTTTATAGAGTTTCGAGTCATAAAATTTTGTAGAATCGTGGTTGATCCGCCCACTTGTTCCGAATGCACTGGTTACGGTTCCCTGCCGTTTGGCTGCTAATCTGCTTGCCATAATTCTAGCCACCTTTCAAAGGGATTAAAGTCAACTGCTTCCTTTCTCCAATTAACCAAAATGCGTAATGTGTCAGAATTTTTTATAAGGGTTTCCATTGCTAAACCGCTCATTTCGACACCCCGCGGATTTGTACCGGCTTTCGGTAATTTTATGTATCTTTCTCGTCCCAATGTTGTCAATGTTCTTTCTTGAATATCCCTTGGTATGTAATAAAATCCGCCGCCGTTGCTCCAATTTATCTGAACGACAATCATACCGCAACCCGGCGAATAATCTTGACTGAATTCGACGGCATTTTGGGCATCGACAGTCCAAACCAATTTTATTCCGTTAGGTTTCGCTCCGGTGAACGTTTTGATTGAAATCGGCTCGCCGAAAAGGAATACATCAATTTCGGCTTTGTTTGCCGGAATATCCGCAGCAACATTTTCTTCGCCGAATTTGTAAATAAGTAAGGCAGTGATAATTTTTTCGCGCACTGTCCCTACTTCCATACCTATCTTGTTTCCCCGCATACTTTCTAATTCTGCGATTTGGAACAGTTTGGGGAGTTTCGTTTGAATTTTTTCAACCAACTTGGCATCGTCAAATAATTCTTTTATTTTCATAGAACCTGATTCTATTCCATCGCTATTTGATTGTCAACGATGGTCGAAAAAAGTGGCAAAATCCCCATAAGTGCAATACTGTCGGGACAGTTGATTATCAATTTTCGCAAGACCCGCAATCCAAGAACGCTGATGAAGGCGAATCTTGGAATGGACATAACGGAAATCGTTATTGAAACGATTGAAAGCATTATCGCACAGCACAACGGAGCAACGCTGGAACAGATTAACGATGAGTTAATATTAAAAGGTTTGGAGTTGGGCTTTCTCGACATTTTGTCAAAGGCGTTTCCCGATTTAACACCGCTGCTGCTCAAGGAATTCAGTTACGATAATGAGACAGAAAAATTCTCGATACCGCCGAACAAGAGTTTCAAGACGCATGTTGATGTACGTTTGCGGATTCGGTATTATCTGACGAGTTATCTAACCCGCTGTGAAAGGCAAGGACAAGAGGTTCACTTTGACGACATTGTTTTAGCGATAATGCCGAGTTTGAAGAACGGTATCACGCCGGAAAATCAGACGATTGAGAGCGTGTTACACGATATTGCCGAAGAAGTGAAAACCGACTGCTGGCGGCTTCGCAAAGACGGACAGCAGGAGTTAAAAATGAACGGATAATGCCCTGCCGTGTACGAAACTCCTAAAATAAAGAATTGTTTTCCGCTTATTCACCGGCTGCGGAAAACGCCGCCGAATAGTTGCGACACTGCAACGCAGCATTTCTGCAACTTCATTGATATTGAGTAAATTCATAAACACCTCCTCTAATAATGCGAAAGACCGGCTTGCAACCCGATTTTCAATAGACAGTAGTGTACTATGTATTTACAATGATGTGCACAAGCTCATTTTCTGCTGCTACCTATAGTATTATCTGCTTTGAGTGTTAACAGATGTGCAAAGATTTTGAAAAAAGAACAACCGGCAAATTTGCCGCTTTGCTCAATGACTGTTACGCAGCGGATAACGTACAAAATTCTATCTCCGCCGTTTTGCCATTTCGATAGCAACGGCTATATCGCTGTGATTGTACCGCTGCGTAACGTTAATTGTCCGCTGACCGGCAACCGCCCGTGCCGCATCTAAGCCTTGTGTTGCCGCTATTTCCGTAACTGCTGCTTGCCTGCCAGATACGGTGTCAGCAGTGTTGCGTTGACGACCGTATCCGGCACGTCCAGACGAGGTTCGGTTTCCGGTGCGGCGGTACGTCCCTGCCGCAACGCCGGAACGTATTTGAGGGCATCCGCCGTTACGGGGGCGACAAGTTCCTGTACTACCGCCCAACGGAACATCGAACGGATATTGTTGACCAGCGTGTTGCAGTAGTTTCGGCTGTAGCGTTTGCCGTTGCGGTCAATCTGCTTGCTACAGTGCTGCTGAACGGCAACGAGATATTTCGGCGCAAGCCGATGCTGATGTTCTTTCAATTTTCTTTTTTGTTTGTTTAGTTAAGTTTAGTTTAGTTTAGTTGGGTTTATATAGTTAGTTAGTTGTGCCAGTTCGGGGGGGAGTTTCCGTTCTGTGGTATGTTCTGCATACCTGTAAAGCGTTATTCCAAATTCATTGATAAAAGTTTCTAAAATTCCCTTTTCAATCAATGATTTTAGATGCTTTATTGCTTGACTTTTATTGATGTTTAATTCTTTAACAATGTTCTTCTGTTGTAGCGGTTTTGATACCGATAAAAAGAGTGCAATGAGTTTCTCTTCGGTCGTTTTTAGGGTGGTGAAATCAATCATAAAACACCTCCTTTCAAGATACAGGGGGCGTAAAAAAACCCGCCCCCCATTATAAAGACGGGGAACAGGCTATTAGCACAGGTGATAATGGCTGTACAGCCAACAGAACTGTACAACCCCTGTACATTGGCGGCACCTGGATTCGAACCGGGGACACGCGGATTATGATTCCGCTGCTCTAACCAACTGAGCTATGCCGCCAAAGCACTAGCCGCCGACATATCAGCACCCACGCAATTTTATCTTAATCCGGCAGATTGTCAAGACAGATAGTCAAAGATATATCACTGGCAAATCATCAGGTATGGGGGAAAACGGTTAGAAACTTTACCGTTTTTATGTTTTTTTCCGTTGTCGATAAGACAAAGTATCTGCAAAAAAACCGGCAGCGTTTGCTTTTTGCTAATTACAGGGTAGAGTACCCCAGCGAGCGAAGGACGTTGGACAAACGAAATAATACTGTTTCGCTCCTTCCTCTCCGGTTTCACTCTACAGACATCCCCCTTTTGCAGGAGAATCGTACAATGAAAAAATTAGTGTTACTTTCTGCCGCCGTGATTTTGCTTTCCGCCTTCACTGCCGGCTGTTCGTCCCGCAGCGGTTCATCGAGTTGGTGCCGCTCCGGCTCCCTGTTTCCCACCGCCCGAAACAAGCAAAACACGGAAACCGTTTATCTGTCGGCGGCGGCTTCAGCATCGCAGTGCGACCCCTGTTCGGCAAACCAGTGTCAGCCGTGCGAACCCGCGGCGTGCCAGCCTTGTGAACCTATCGCGTGCCAACCGTGTGAACCGGCTTGCAATCCGTGCGACAACCGCAGTATCGGTGCGGTCAGAGGTGTCGTCGTGCCGGGGCCCGCTCAATAGAATTGATAATGAAGATACGCCGCTGAAACATCATCGGCATATTCTCATTGTTAGGTCGTGTTGACTAGGACAATATGTACGAGCAAACGGTTGCCGTAATTGATTCCAAAGCGTTAATGAAGGTTTTCGGACCGTCAGACGAGAATCTGCGGAAAGTCCGTAATGCCTTGGATGTCAAGATTACGCTCGATGGAAGCAAGGTCATCCTGCGCGGCACATCGGAATCCGTTCAGCGTGCCGCACACCTTTTGGAGCAGTTGCAGCGTTTTGCAATGCACCGCAGCGTACTTGCTCCCGAAGATGTTCAACGGGCAATTTCCCAAGTGCTTCACGGCAGCGGCGTTTCCGAGTGCAGACCGATAGATGTCTTCGGCGGCAGACAGATTCGGGCAAAGACCAACGGGCAGGCACAGTATCTTGAATTGCTCCGCAGCAAGGCAATCGTCTTTTGTATCGGACCGGCAGGAACAGGAAAAACGTACCTTGCCGTTGCTGGTGCCGTTGAAGCGTTGCGGGCAGAAATAGTACGGAAAATCGTTCTGGTGCGACCGGCAGTAGAGGCGGGCGAAAGTCTCGGCTTTCTACCCGGCGACCTCAATGCAAAAATCAACCCGTATTTGCGTCCGCTTTTTGATGCACTCGGCGATATGTTCGACCGGGATACGCTGAAACGGTATATGGAGGAAGACCGCATTGAGGTTATTCCGTTAGCCTATATGCGGGGCAGAACGTTAAATAATGCCGCCATTATTCTGGACGAAGCGCAGAACACGACCGTTGCACAGATGAAAATGTTTTTGACACGGATGGGTGATGCATCAATGATAACAGTTTGCGGCGATACGACGCAGATTGATTTGCCTGATCACAAGATGAGCGGACTGATTGATGCTTCGTACCGATTAGCCGAGATAGATGCAATCGGCAGAATCCAACTTCACCGCAGCGATATTGTCCGGCATCCGCTTGTCGAGCAGATCGTCAATGCCTACGAAAAGGAATAGACCTGTTCCATAACCTACAACTTCAATTCTCCGCTCAACATAGCACAGACGAGTTTTGTCCGCGCGTATCATTGACCATTAAAGAGAGCAATGTCAATCACGTCTCCTTCCCTTTCTGCTATTGAGCATTAAAGAGTACGGCAGTGTTTGCTGCTGCCGAGGCTGCCGGTGCAACCGAGACCGGAACACCGACCTTTGCCGTAACCGTTTCATAGACGATTTCTTCCTGAAGGTGCAGCCAAGGCAGACGCGTTCTTTCTTCATCCTCCCGGCAAAACGTCTTTACGACTCTGCCGGTACGGGGGTCAACGACTTGAACCAGCGTGTTTGTCTTTGTAATAATCGGCGAATAAGTACAGTGCCGCTCTGTTTTCGGACGGCGTACAGTGACTGTTTTCAACGCCACAGGAACCGCCCCCGGTGTTCCAGCCGGTACCACTTTCACTTCCGAAGCCGGTATCGACTGCTGCCCGTCAAGACAAAACACCTGCGTCCTGTCTTCCGGCGGCATAACATAAACGATTTCCGCCGCACCTTGAAGCCCCTGAACCTGCGGCAGGAACAGGGCTTGCGTTGCCGGCTGCCCGACCGAACCGACAGCACCGGCAGGAATCGTTACCATCGGGATATTTGCTTGCGGGATAGACGTTCCTTGTGTATTTTGCGTAACCTGTACAGGAATTGCCGGCTGCGGTGCGCCCAGATTCACTGCCGGCCGCGGCTGCTGTGCCAGCGTAACGCTGCCTTGACCGGGAAAATACGCCGCCGTGTAATTTGTTTGTTCATTATACCCGCCCCAAAGACAGTCGCCGGCATCCGCAGCACAACACCCCGAAATGAACAGCGGACAATAGACGGCAAGACATCCGGTTATCAGCGATAGATGACAAATATAACGAAATAAGCGGGTATCATTCATTGGAGTTGTTGATAACGGTTTTTACAATAAACGTAAGCATACTAAAAAAACGCCGCTGTCATCGCAGTCTAAAATACAATGACCACTCCGTTCGAATAGACCAATCGGGTTTTGCCGAAATACGCCGCCCTCACTTGCGGATAATATGTCATAACATACGGATATATCGCCTGCGGATACACCGGAACCGCTTGAATAGTATAAACAGGATAAAACGGACAGACCGGATAAAAATAGACCGGCGGAACATTAACAGCAATGTTGGCGGTAACATTGGGTCGTTCTGTTGTGTCCTCTTCCTGCGTCTTTTTTTTATCTTCGGCTGCACGGGTATCTTCGGTTGCGCCGGTATTTTGGGGAGTAACCGTTTTTTCAGGGATAAGAACGGAAACCGGCGGCGGGGCGGGAACGGGCGGAGTCTGCTCCTTTGTTGACTCTTGTGCTGTGTTTCCCGTTTCTTGCGGCAAATTTTTTGTTACAGACATCAGTCTTCGGCTTCGTTCCGACAGCGTATTTTTAGATGGCTCATCATCAGCCGGTACAGCAGCAACCGGCACTGTGTTCATCGGCACCGGGTCTTGCTCCGGTTCGTTCACCGTTTCAGCGGCAACTTGCGGCAGGGGATCCGGCGATGAAGTTTCCTGCACAGCAGCGGTTGTCTCCGGCTCCGCAGATTCTTCTTCTGTCTCCTCGGCAACAGAATCAGGGAGTTGTTCTTTGTCCGGCTGATTTTGCAGTGTCCGAACGATACCCGTTATAAGTAACGCAGCCGCAAGCAATACCGCCAAAAAAAGTATTACAGACTTATTCACTTCTTTTCTCCTCCCTTGTCAACTCTACCTGATGAAATCGTCTTTACAGAGAAAAAAACGGAGAAATTCAGAAAAATCCGTTCTACTTCTGTTATAATCAATCGGCATATACCGGCTGCGGCGTTTTTTCCTTTTTTCGCGTTCCTGCCGATTTTTCTGTTCCTTTAACCCGTTCTCAATGACCGTGCCGACAATTCATCTGCTTTCGCAAAGTATGATAAACAAGATTGCTGCCGGTGAAGTCATCGAACGACCGGCAAGTGCAGTCAAAGAACTTGTCGAAAATGCGGTCGATGCCGGCGCATCCCGAATTGATATTTCCATCGAAAACGGCGGGGCGGATTTAATTCGTGTCGTTGACAACGGCTGCGGTATCGCCGCTGCCCAACTTGATTTGGCTCTCTCGCCGCACGCCACGAGTAAAATTGTCAGCACCGATGACTTATTCAAGATTACTACCTTTGGTTTTCGGGGTGAAGCCCTCGCCAGTATCGCCGAAATCAGTCAACTGACGCTCAAGAGCCGAAGTGCTGAAACACCTGAAGGGTCTGTTATCCAATGTAACGGCGGAGAACGTAACGCCCCGCAGGCGTGCGGTCTGCCCGCCGGCACACAAATTGATGTCCGTAATCTATTTTTCAATGTGCCGGTACGCCGTAAATATATGCGGTCAACGACGACCGAATTCGGACATATCACGGAAACGTTTTTTCGCCTCGTTTTGCCGCTAGCACACATTCACTTCACGCTCAAACACAACGGACGGACAGTATATGATTTGCCGCCGGTCAACGGACAGGAATCGCAAGACACTCCGGTACGTATCCGCCAACTATTCGGCGAGGAAGTGGCACGGGACTTAATGGTCATTGCACCGCCGCCGAACGCCCCCGTCAAGGTTTCCGGTTTTGTTTCGCATCCGAACTTAAACCGACCGAATAACCGTCTGCAATACTTCTTTTTGAATCAACGATTCATTCGGGACCGTTCTTTACAGCACGCTCTCAATGAAGCCTATCGGGGAATGCTGCTCACCGGACGCTTTCCGATAGCGTTTTTGCACGTGGAAATGCCGCCGGAATTGTTCGATGTCAATGTTCATCCAACGAAAATGGAAGTCCGCTTTTTGGATGCCAATCGGGTGTACGGCGGTTTTTTAGGGACAATACGGGAAAAGTTTTTACAAACGGACTTACGCAACACCGTTCGTTCTGATGCGCTGCCGGCAGCAGACACACCGTCCGTTCCCGATTCAACGCCGGACGAAAATGTCCGCAGTGAGAATATCCGCCGCAGTACGGTGAAGGACTGGATGTCGAAAATAGAGGCATCAAACAATACCGTAATAGACAGCGGGAGAGACGCTAATGTACCGGCAGCAGGTCAATCCGGCGGTTCATTTTCGCTGAAGAAACGTTCCGCTTTCACCTTTTACCGGATTTCAGAGGCACATCCCGCTGCCGCTCGTTGTGTTACGGCGAGAGACGTTGTTGATAGAGATATTGTTGAAGACATTGCCGATAGGGCTGCGTTGACGGCATCGGGACACGCTGCGCTGCAAATGCTCAACCGGTATATTGTTTTGGAGACGGACAACGGTATTGCGCTTATTGACCAACACGCCTTACACGAACGGATTCTTTATGAACAAATGAAGGAACGGATGAATACCGGACGTTTGGAATCGCAGAGGCTTTTAGTTCCTGTGCCGCTTGATTTGCTGCCTGCCGAATATGCCGAGACCATCGAAAATGCGGACTTTCTTAAAACGTTTGGTTTAGAAGCCGAACCTTTCGGCGGCAATACGGTGCTGATTTCAGCATTTCCGGCAATTCTTTCTAAAACACCGCCGCAGGAAATTTTACTCACAATGCTTGAAACACTCGCGGGCGAAAAATCTGCGGCAAATTCTTCGATACTGGATGAAATGCTGCATCGCTTGGCGTGTAAGGCGGCGGTGAAGGCAGGCGACAAGATGAACAGTGCTTCGATGATGCATCTGTTGGAATTGGCGGAAAAAGAGATTCATTCGCATCATTGTCCGCACGGCAGACCTTCGACGCTCGTTTTTACCGTGGAAGAAATTGATAAAATGTTTCTGCGCAGCGGATAGTTACTGCCCGTGTTATCACAGGGACGCTTCTTCAGTACCGATTACAAAATACAAACAAAACTGTTACAAAATTGATTTTATGAAATGCAAAACAGCCGGTGAATCTCACGGACAGGGAATCCTTGCTTTGATTGAAGGTTTTCCTGCCGGAATAACAATCAATACCAACGGCATCAATGCCGAATTGCAGCGCCGTCAAGGCGGATACGGCAGGGGCGGCAGACAAAAACTGGAAACGGACAGCGTTGAAATTCTGACCGGTATCTGGCGGGGAAAATCGACCGGCGCACCTATCACGCTTTGGGTCAAAAACAAAGACTTTCGCATTGATGAGGCTCCGGACCTTTTTCAGCCGCGCCCCGGTCACGCCGATTTACCCGGCAGCATAAAATACAACGAACCGATACGCCCGATTTTAGAACGTTCCAGCGCAAGAGAAACGGCTGCCAGAGTCGCTGCCGGTGCGTTGGCAAAACAATATCTGGCAGCGCACGGAATCAACATCATCGGTTTCGTCAAAAATATCGGCGGTTTTTTATCGGATGACCCGAACGATGCGGCTTTAGATTATGATACGGTTTTGCAGCGGCGCACACAAAGTGAATTTTACACGCTGCATTCTGAACACGATGACCGGCTGAAATCCGAAATTGACCGGATATCCGCGGGAGGCGATAGTGTCGGCGGGATTATCGAAGTGCGGATATTCGGCGTACCGATAGGCTTAGGTTCGTGTATGCAGTGGGATATGAAACTGGACGGTAAACTGGCACAGGCAGTGATGTCGGTACAGGCACAGAAAGGGGTGGAAATTGGTCTGGGCTTTGCTTCGGCAACAACGCCGGGTTCGCAGATGCACGATCCGATAGGATACGATGCAGCATTGCAGGATACATCATGTCAGGGTTTTACGAGACCGTCCAACAACGCCGGCGGCATTGAAGGAGGAATGTCAAACGGACAGCCGATAATCATCCGCAGTGCGATGAAGCCGATACCGACGCTGCAAAAGCCGTTGGATTCGGTGGACTTGCGGACGAAAGAAGCAGTGCCGACATTTTATGAACGAAGCGATGTTTGCGCCGTTCCGGCAGGCAGCGTGGTCATCGAAAATGTTGCCGCAATGACGATTGCCGAATGTCTGGCGGAAAACAAGAAACATTGAGTTAACTAACCCGATTCGATATTTCAGAGCCGCCGTCGCCAAACGGCGGACAAAAAAAACAAACCGCCAATTTGCGTTAGCGGTTTGATAGGAGGCAGGGGTTTAAGCCTCTGCCTCTTTTAGTGACGGCACTCAAACCGTTACTATACTGCTGCCTATTGAGAATTGGTCTTGCATAATTTTAGGCGGGATGTTAAATTATTGCAAGTCGAATGCCGGACAAAGTACAAGGCAGAACGCGCTCCTCGCCGAAAATTTTCACCTGTACAACCAATAAAAAACCAATTTTCAATAGACAACAGTATAAGGTTGTTTTACCGGAATAATTTCTGCCGTAAATTATGTTGATTTCCCTAAAATCAACAACTTTGCCATTTATACACAATTCGGTCTCCCAATCAAAGGACCGGAACATTGCAAAATTCTTGATAATTGGATTTTTGTAATCATCTTTTTCTGTTTCTTCATTCTTCTACACCGCCAACTCCCCGCTCATCAAACGAGGTAAAAGTGAGTCACGGACAGATTGAAGATTGCAATTTTCTGCATAGTTAGTTTCGATTTGTGCATCCATCGGACTTACTATTTTCTCAAACAGACATAAAACTTCATCAGATGGAATAATAATCGGCGGAGCGGGCAAGTCATTTTTGTTGATAGACCCAAAAACTGTTCCCTCTCCGTTAAAAACGTCTAACTGTTCTTTGAGGGAAATCATCGTATAAAAGAGAAACGAAGAATGATTGGTCTTACTTTTGATAGCCGTCAATCCACGCCCTAGACAACACGCTTCAAAAGCAACATTCAAATCACCAACAGGCGCGCGGACACTCATCAGGACATCGCCTTTGTTTGCCATACGCTTTGGTTCAGTGGTAAATAAGCGGCGAGTAGGAAACCGCGTGCCAAACTCGGCACGCCCTTGATAAAAAACAGTACCGATACCGTCTTCATTATAACTGGAACCATACGGTGACTGTCCCATCGTAATATCAGCAACATCTCCCAGCGTTCCCTGTTTCCAATCTTTCGGCATTTTTCCGTTCCGGGGTTCAAAGTCCACGAACCTTGACTTGAAAATTGCCTGTGCCGTTTGTTCTAAACGGCGGTTTATCTGCGTATTGTTCTCGATTTTGTCGTCAAGACAAGACCGATGCAATGTCCCGCTGAACAGAAAGAGGGGGAAGAGATAGGTGATACTGCATTATAGCCGCTTTATCGCCCCGCGGCATTTTTCGTTCCTTTGGCAGTTGCCGTTGAATAATCGAAAAAATTATCATCGGCTAAAACAGGAAACGGCTATCAATACTTTGGTTTGCACGAAAAACAAAAATATCATTTGAACATCCGCCTTCGTTTTGAGCCAACCATATTTTCTTAAAATACGGTCGAATATTTGAAACGAGAACGTCTCCGGTACAAAATCGTTGTGTTTGTGAGGTTGTTGGAAGTCCTGCTGAAGTGGTAATTCCCGTTTTATTCGGCAGCATATTTTCCGTAGAAATATACGTTTGCGAATTGAGGTCAGCAACCGTAATCCTGTCTTTAGCCAATTTGCAGACCTCGCCGAGTTTGCAGGATTTCCAGTTAGGTTTCATTTTAGTTTTCATTTTCCATTACCTCCGCCAATAAGCCGCCTGCTGCGCCGGATCGGCTTTGCCCGGCACATACTTCGGCTTCTTGTACGAAAAGCCAAGACGATGAAGCAGATATTTTATGCCGGTTACGGAATATGTTACACCGTAAGTTGCCGCAACATAATGACAAATCTCCCGGCTCGAAATATAAATGTTCCCGTCGAGATGCTGTGCCAATTCGGCTTGCTGCTTTTCGTTCAAAAACGGCTCCTTGCCGGAATAATTCATCTGAACGAGACCGTATTCGCCGGATTCTTTGTACTGGAGAAAGTACGAACGGACCGTCTGTGCGTCAAGGAGAAGAACTTCGGAAACATCACTTATCGACCAGCCGCTGCCAAGAGCAATAACGGCGTTGACACGGTAAGCCTGCCGCTTGTCGTGTATCGTGCGGTGAAATCTTTTAAGCGAAGCAATCTCCGCCGATGTCAAACTATAATCGTCCATTGCATTAAATCAAAAAAAAAAAAAATTTGTCTTGCCCTGACGGGCAATAATTTAACATCTCGCCTAAAATTATGCAAGACCAATTTTCAATAGGCAGCAATATAAAAGGCGGAAGGAAGACAGCAAGATATTCGACCTACGGTTATGGTCGAATGACTCTCCGGTTTCTGCTATCCCAATGCGACATCGAGTACCATCATCACGGCAAAACCGATGATTGCTCCGATTGTGCCGGCATCGCTGTGCCGGTTTTCCTGCGATGCCGGTATTAGTTCTTCAACAACAACGTAAATCATCGCCCCCGCTGCAAACGCCAGCGCAAAGGGAAGCAAGTCCCGAACAAACGAAACAATTAAACAGCCGACAATCGCCGAAACCGGTTCAACCAAACCGGACAACTGCCCGTACATAAAACACTTAAAACGGGAAAGTCCTTCACGTCTCAACGGCAGCGAAATAGCCGCACCTTCAGGAATGTTTTGAATACCAATACCGGCGGCAAGCGACACCGCCGCCGCCAAACTCGCCGATTCGAGACCGCTTCCGACCGCTCCAAACGCCACGCCGACCGCAAGCCCTTCGGGAATATTATGAAGCGTTATCGCAAAGACCAGCAAGAAACTCCGCCGCCAATGCGTACGAATCCCTTCGGGGGTATTGCCGTCTCCGTGATGCTGATGCGGCAGCGTCTTATCAACAAGATACAAAAAAGCCCCGCCGGCGAGAAAACCGGCAAGCGGCGGTATCCACGGAAGCCAGCCAAGGGTTTCAGAAAGTTCAATACTCGGACTGAGCAGCGACCAGAAACTTGCTGCAATCATCACGCCGGATGCGAAACCGAGCATCCCGCTCATCGTGTTCGGCTTTAATTCCCGAAAGACAAACACAGCAGCAGCACCTAGAGCCGTTGCCGCCCAAGTGAACAGCGTTGCAAATGCCGTGTTGTAAAGGGGAGAATCTGTCATACATTTGCCGAAACCGATATTCGCTCCCCAAACACCGTGAACAACGGCGGCTAACAATGATGCTGCCAGCGAAACTCACGCCGCTACTTTGTCTCTGCTGCCGTTTTCTTCTGCTTGCCTTTTGAACCGCGGCGGGTTTTCTTGACGATTGCGGCTGTATCTTCGGCTTTGCGCTTCATTGCACGTTCTTTCAAGCGGACTGCCTTGCCGACTCGGTCGCGTAGAAAATACAATTTTGCCCGATGAACGACAGCACTGCGCACTGTTACCACTTTGGCAATTTTCGGCGAATGAAGAGCAAACTTCCGTTCGATTCCTTCGCCGCCGACAATCCGGCGCACAGTAAACATTTCTCGTGTACCGCTGCCGCTTCGGGCAATCACTACACCGTTAAAAATCTGAATCCGCTCTTTTTCGCCTTCAAGAATCCGGCAATGAACATCGACAGTATCGCCGATTTCAAACTCAGAAATCTCCTCTTTCGGTTTCTTGCACACCGCCTCGACAATATCAATTAACTGATTGCTCATTGCTTTTACTCCGTGATATTTTTTAATAAATCGGGTCTTTTTTCCCGTGTTCTCTGCAAACTGTTTTCTTTCCGCCAATCGGCAATATCCTGATGATTTCCACTGACAAGGACTTCCGGAACGCTCAAGCCCCTGTATTCTCTCGGACGGGTATATTGCGCGCAATCCAGCAGCCTGTTACCGGTTGAAAAGGAATCGCAACGGTGAGAATTTTCATCGCCCAGCACTCCCGGTATCAGCCGCATCACGGTTTCGACCATCACCATTGCGGCAACTTCTCCTCCGTTGAGGATATAATCGCCGACGGAGAATTCCTCCGGTTTCAAAATACCGGCGATTCTCTCGTCAAAACCCTTGTACCGACCGCACATTATAACAATTCTTTTTGCTTCGGCAAGTCCCTCTGCCGTTCGCTGGCAGAAACGTTTGCCCTGCGGAGAAAGCATAATCAGTCTGCCGGTTTCGGGTTCTAACCGCTGTACATCTTCGACGCAAGGCACGACGCGGTCAACTTTTAAGACCATACCCGGTCCGCCGCCGAACGGACGGTCGTCCATCGTGTTGTGTTTGTCATCTGCCCAATCCCGCATATTGTGCAGCCGAACCCCGATTTTTCCGCTGTTGAGAGCGTCTTTGAGCAGACTTTCGGAAAGGAAACCGGAAAAAATACCAGGAAAAAGCGTGAGAATGTCGAACTGGATATTCATTCTTATAAGAATCGAAACGTGTATGTCTAATAAGTATATCATAAAAGTTTGCGTGGGCTGGTCGGCTTTGGAATTTGCAAAACAAAGCGTCAATCAGCAGTATCGGAAGTATTATCAGAATGGAAATATCCGAGCCGCTATCGAATATATATTTTTCACAGTTGAAATTTCGGTTTTTACTATATTACAAATCCCTTGTTTTAAGTATCAAATGCAAGACAAAAACCGAAATTTCAATAATTTTCAGTATAACAAAAATTCTCCAAAGATTTCGCTTGACATTTGTCTGTTGATAGGTTACAATTCTGGTGACAGCGGGGGTACTGTGCCTCTGCAAGAAACTGCCTTTTGAAAAGGAGAATGCTATGTTTACGTTCCTGTTAGCGCAGCAAAGTGCTGCAAAATTGACCTCACGTAAGTGTAAGAGAGAGAGAACAATCCCGTAGAATAGGCTTCACTCTCGTCGAACTTCTTGTCGTCATCGCCATCATCGGCATACTGAT
>JAITOZ010000113.1 GCA_031289675.1 Planctomycetaceae bacterium | reverse complement strand
ATCCCAATTCAATAGCCGGCCCCCCTGAGTACGCTGTCCGCTGCTGTATTGCCATCTTAATACCGATTTTTCCCATTGTAACGGCAAAAAGATAATACAGATGTTCACCGGTCAGCACTTTATCGGCGGGCGGCAATCCTTTATTGCGTGCCGAAACGTAGAACAGTACAGGGACAAAACACATCAATGCGGTAACAACAAATGCAACCCAAAATACCGGTATAAAGAAGACGAGCGTTCCGCCCCCGGCATAAACGGCAACATAGAACAGGTTAAACGATTCACGCCCCTCTTTTTTGAGCCGCTCCTGGTCGCAGTTCGTCCAACTGGCGCAGCCGACCCAAGCGATAAAAATCACGATGTACAGGGATAGTTTAATAGGGCTGAAATAGCCGCCGGGTCCCAGCCAGCCTTCTTTGAACACTGTGTCCACCACATTTTTGACGGCGTCGGCTTCCCGTTCTTTTTTTTGCCTCTCCTGCTCCGCTTGCTGCGCCGCATTATCCGGCTGTTGTGCCGCAGCGGAATTGCCGTATTGTATCGCCAAAACAAGGGCGAGAAAGATAATTCCAATAAGAAAAACAAAGCGGCGGGAACGTAACATTGCAAATACAAATTATTTTCTGCACAGCCGGCAGGGACTTTGTCTAACCGGCTCCAACAACAAGGATTTTACCCGAAAATCATCCGATTGCAATAGAGTTGCTGCGCAACTTACGATCCGCCATTAGCGTTTGTAATACCGGATATTAGGGTCATTCTTGCGGGATGGGTTTTTCTCTGGCTGCGGAAGGGGAAGTGCCATTATTTTGAACGTCTTTATCCTTGCGTTCACCCGTTCTATCGGAACTCTTCGGCTGGACAACTCGCCGCCGCCTTATTTTCATTTTCCGCTCCCTTAATAGTAATGCGTCTCCAAACTCTTACCCTTATTCCCTTAATTTACAAATAAGGGGAAGCAATGAAGGGGTAACCTGTGCTATTAAGGGTACCGGGGAAAACAAGGGTTTCGGACAAAGGAAAACCTTATGTTTAAAAAATTATTTCTAAAAAAAATACCCGATAAAGTTTTACGCCCTCTTGATGGTGTGTCTTTCTTACTGAAATAATAGTCCTTCTGCCCTTTTTTCGGACGTTGAATGGGACTTTCGATCACATTGATGACGGTTTTATCCTTCATTTCTTCCGATGTCAGGTATTGAAAAAAGAACGATGATGCGCATTCTCTCGGAAAACGAATCGCTTCGTTCCGGTGATGCGTCTGAACGCTGCTTCGTCGAACTTCATCAAATGACCATAACGCTTCGGCATTAAAAGTCATCCTTGAATAAAACGCAGGAAAATGGCTACAATGCACAAACTTTGCAAAGCCTTCTGCTCTACAGCGCACCCGATGCTTCGTATTCCTTGCCGTTCCAACGCCAGACCGGCTGCGGAAGAAGCATATCGTCAGAACCTATCTTTTCTGTTACAATATCATGATAGAGTTCCTTCTTTTTCTCCCGAACCTGTTGAGCCGTCTGCCACTGTTCCAAACAGTCGCTGGCAGATTCCCGCACCTTTTGCGATTCACTTTGTGTCCATTTTTTCAGTAATTCGCCCGCCTTCGGAGACGCACTCATTGTGAATCCGTACATCAAGTGCAGACACCCTTCCGTGTCCATAGTCGAAAACAGGTCAAAGTAAAAATCCGGTATTTCCACCGTAATTTCCTCCACAACGTTCTGCTGATCTAACCGCAAAATTTTGCGCATCATCGTCCATACAACAGGTTGGTCATTTTCCCATATCCGGCGAATCGTCTTTCGGGTTTCCGGCGTGTCTATTTTCAAAAGAGCATAGACTAAACATTGATATGCACTAATCGATGATGCCCTTCGGGAATCCCTGCCGTACCTCGGCAGCAGCACGAAGCCGCCCTCGTGTTCCTTAAAGAATTCCGTCAGAGTTCCTTGCGGATGTTCGGCAAACCAGCCGTTGACGTATTCCGCCGTCTTCTCCGTTTCCATCGTATAATCCAAGCCGGCAGCACGCTGCATCAGATTCGCCAACGTCAACGGCTGCACCTGCATCTGTTCAGAATAACGCAGATATTGCAGCAGTGCCTTTTGGCGTTCCGATGTAAGAGGAAGCGAAGAAATCCAAGCGGCATATTCTTTCAGGGCTGATTTCCGGTCAGAGGTTTGCCGCATCCCATAACCCAAACGCAGACGCTCCAATATGATTTCATAAACGGTTTTTTGCAGCCATTCACGAGAGTTGTCCCGCAGTTTCGGGTCGGAAAGAGCGGCAAAAATAAATTGACGGTAAGTACTTTCGAGAACCGGATTGTCAATGGTACGATACTGCTGAATCGTCTGCACATAACCTGACGGGTCTCCATTCATACTTCCTAAAAAAACCGCCGCCGAAGGGCTGCGCAGCAGCGTCTTAAAGAGCGGAATCACTCTCTCATCGCTGCTTCGCAAGAGAGTTTTTTCTCCCAGTGCGGAAGCGGCAACAAGCCGGACAAGACCGTCAAAGTTTTTCCCCTTGATAACGTCTTCTTGGCTTAATTTTTCAGAAACATAGAGAAGAGCCGCCCAGCCGCTGTTCCACTGGTAATAACCGCTGCCGTTCAAGTGTTCTGCCCATTGTTCGCTAAGCGGCTCGCCGATAACATCTTTCATCTGCTGCGCTGCTGCTTGAATAAGCACCTCCTCTGAATGGGGAGTATGATAGAGAACACCGGACGCACCCAGTGACGATGCCGTTCCGAAAGACCCGCTTTCAACCCAAATTTTCAGGAGTCTGCGGCTCTCTTCTTGAGTCGGCGGTTCGGAAAGGTTATATTTCAACCGGGCGACGGAATCCCAAAGAGTCTCTCCGGGCAACGCCCGTATATTGCGGAAGTCATCATCGGCATCGGTCATTCGTTGGGCTTTCCGCCGGTAAGCCGCTGCCCTCCAAAGCGCGTCGCCGAGCAGCGTCCAGTGTTTCAAAACGTGCTTATCCCAATCGGCTTTCTCCCCGATAACATTGTCTCCGATAACATTGTCTCCGGCAGCATTGTCTTTTTCGCCGAGTTCCCCGGCAATATCTATGAGCAATCGGGCATAGAACGGAACGGACGGCGAAAAGACCCACCCGCTGTCCATGTCAATGGAGTAACTCAGAGCATTCTCAAAGGTGCTGTAAGAAGTTTGGCGCTTCGCTTTCACGCAGAACTGGTTTTTCCCGTGTTCAAAACGCCACCAATACCGGCTTTCGGTATCGAACTTTGCCGCCTTTTCGGCAACGGCCTCCTCGTTTGCCGAGGCTAATTCCTGCCATTGCTTATAACGTTCGGCAGTAAAAATGTCCCAGGGGAATACGGTAAAGAGCCGCTGCTTTGCATTGTACCAGCGTTGTTCCGGCGGGGCTGTACATACCGGTACTTTAGCAGCGAGTTCGCCGACGCTAATTTTCAGCGGACTTTGTCCGAGCAGAATTCCGTTACAATAAATATCCGTTCCAGACGGCATTACACTATTGACACCGAAATGAATCATCCGCTTTTCCGGCAGAATATAATCCCGCTGCGGCGCAATGATGATGACGAGCAGAAGGACCGCAAAGACAGCGGCAGCGGCGAGTACGGGTCCCCGCCACGCTGCCCCCAGAAGCATCCAGACTCCCAGCAGGACAGGAAAAACGCCCAGCAGCAGGAACGCCCAGCGGACGGCTCTGACTCCATAGAAGATGGTCGGGTCATTCCAAAAGTCCGGCTGGGAGACTTGCACTCCATACCAACAGACACCGCCAGCGATGAATGCCGGAAGGAATATTGAAAAGAGCATTAGTCTTTTGAGGTAATTCATTGTAAGTAATGGGGCTAGCGGACGGAAAATTGTTACGGAAATGAGATGTGTTTCCTAACCGTTTTTGTTTCTTTAATCGCGAAGAACGCAAAATTCCTTTTTCTTATCTTCTTCGTGTCCTTCGCGGCTTCGCGATTGAGCATTTTTCTTTTTCAAAACTACAGTAACATTCTAACTTTCGATTTCCTGATTTCTGTAACAATAGATACCGAGACAGGGAGCAAGGAACAGTTGCAGCAGAATGGGAATACCGAAAATAATGTACAAAAAATATTCGACAAACAGGAAATAAGGCGGAGAGGGGCTACTGAATGCCAATATAATCCCCGCAAATCCTAACGAACATATAAGTACGGCAGCGAGAAGTATCAGCAAAAGCGTTTCGACCCACCGGAGGCAGAGGAAAAATCCCCGCCGCCGGACAGGCGGTCTGAACCGGTTGACGAGCATAAAATACAGCGTCGAGTGATAGGAAAACAAGGAGGCTAAAATATAGGGTGTCAGTACGTGCAGTTCCTCGAAACGTATCATCGGATACCAGCCGCTGGCAAAGAATACCTGCTGTACAAACTGCCGGAGACCGAAGGCAATGATTGCCGCCAGAACTATTCCTGTTACAATAATAGTGCCGAGACCGAACAGCCAGCGGACGAAAAAGAACCGTTTGGGCGAAAAGGAGCGGGAAAAGAGAAAAGCCCGAACATTCCCGTAGTCGCTAAAGGTACGCCAAGCGAGAAGGATACCGAGCAACATTCCCAGCACTGCTGCCGGTACATTCGCATAGCGCAGCGGTTCTTGTTGGAACAACACGAGACCGATGAGCAAAATAATGACGGGAACGGCAAAAATTCCCGACTCCCGAAACGCCAATTTGCAAATAACTTTGTTCATTGCTGTATTTCTAAAAATTGATTGTTTTATTGGGGAGGCTTATACCTCCCGCTCTTGCGCCGCTACAACTCACCCGCTCTTGCGCTCTCCATTGATTCGACAAACAGTTCTTCGAGATTAAAACCTTCGACTTCGATTTTCATTTCACCGATGCCTGAACGGAGACGCTGCAACTTTTCATCGCTGTAATCGGTAACGACCCACTCAATACTGTCCCGCTCCCGCAGCAGCCGAAGCGTTTGAAAGAGACCTGCCGGCAGTTCGCCGATATTTTCTCCTTTGAAAGAAATACGCCGGACATTCTCTTTGAGCGCATCAAGGTTGCCTTCGAGAATCAGCCGCCCTTGGGTCAGCATCGCCACTCTATCGACTGTCCGCTCAATGTCTCCCAATATATGCGATGAAAAAATAACCGTTTTATTTTCGTTACACGCAACGCCCAGCACTTCGGCTAAAAAGTGCCGGCGGGCAAGCGTATCAAGTCCCGATGCCGGTTCGTCCATTATTAACACATCGGGATTCTGACACATCGCCAAAATGATGCAAATTGCCCTGCGTTGTCCTTTGGAGGATTCTTCGTAACGTTTATCCCGTTTCAGGTCAAAGAGTTTGAGGAACCGGTCGAGCAGCGCATCGTCCCAATTCGGATAGAGCGGCTTGCAAAAGCGGACGGCATCGCTGATGGACATCCAGCGGGGAATCTGCATATTTTCCGATATGTAGGCTATCCGCTTTCGGGTTTCTTCACGATACCTGACGGGTTCTTCGCCGAGAACCCGAATCGTGCCGGAATCCGGCTGTAAGTGCGAGACCAGCATCCGAATAGCGGTGGTTTTACCGGCTCCGTTGGCACCGAGAAGTCCATAGACCGACCCCTGCGGAATGGAAAGGCTCAAATGGTTGACGGCAAGTGTTGCGTTCTTTCCTTTGCCGAATGACCGGCAAACATCGTTCATTTCAATAATGATGCTCATTGTGACGCTGCCTCTTCTTGTTTGAGTGCCTGATACTGGATATCAACGATATGGACAAGTTCCTTGTATTCTAAACCGTAGCGCAAACCTTCGACGAGGTAGTTGAGAGCCTGATGGTCAAGTTCTTTTCGGATAAAATCGCCGGAAAACGGCGGCGGTTCTTCGGAAACGAACACACCGAGACCGGGACGCTGTACCACGATTCCTTCGTTTGCCAACTGCGTGAATATTCGGCTTGCGGTGGTCGGATTGAGTTGGAGTTCTTTTGCCAAAGCCCTGACGGAGAGAAGTTTTTCGCCCGGCTTAATTTGCCGGGTAACGATTTGTTTCTTTATTTGCATCACTGCCTGCAAATAAAGAGGTTCGCTGCTGTGATAATCGAGTTTGAATTTCATTGACAGTAACCTCTCCCAACCGGTGTTTTACCTTTTCGACCGGCACGAGTTGTACAACGCCGTATGCGATGCTGTATGAAATTATATCATACAGTACAGATATTGTCAAGAGGTGTTCCCCAAGATTTTTTGTTCGCAGGACGCTTGATTGCCGCATTAAGTTCTATTTTTAATGAACAGGAGAAAAAAAAGGGGCTTGACAAGTTTAAGAGTTATTTTTTCATAAGTTTTTTTATAATTTTGGCAAGGTTTTCTTTTCGATGGTTGAAGCGGAATTCCGTTTCCTTT
>JAITOZ010000061.1 GCA_031289675.1 Planctomycetaceae bacterium | reverse complement strand
GTGTAAATAACATCGTTGTACGTTAATGTATCGCCTTCTTTCGGAAGCAAGCCGTTGAGTTCGGATTTTCCGATTTTGAAAACGCGGATCGTCTTGTAAAGTTTATGATCTTCAAACTGCAATGCGTCCGGATTCGGTTTTTCAGGAACCGCATGGACGCTTATTTCGAGGCTTCCCTGTTTATAAACCGCCGTCTGCCGGCCGGAAGCGGTTTTAATTCCGTTCCAAATAATCTGCTCCATATTACTGTAACCGTTTTCTCCCGGCGTTCCGCCGCCGATTCCGCCGCCGCTCTCAAACCGAATCCGCAACCGCCCCCCGCCGCCCGGCTGAAGCGCCTCGCCGGGTTCAATGACAAGCGATTCATTCGGATGCAGGATGATATCTTCCATTATTTCGCTTTGATAAACGGACGGTAAACGCCGTGCTGTACCGTCTTGACGTGAATCGACGGCGGATCGTTTTTGTCAACGTAATAACCCTTTGGAGCCTTATAATCAAGCGTTCCGGCGCCCGTCATCGACGAACCGGTCTCCGCAATAATCTTTTCCGTGCGCAAAACGATTCCTTCCGGAATGATGATCTGACCGAAATTCTGAATCTCTCCGAACACTAAATCCGAGTTTATTGTAACAATAGACGGACCGCAGACGATCAGTTTTTCGGCATGGCGTCCGAACGCTGCGCTGCCGATCAGCGAACCGGCAACGTTTTGTAAATCGAGTGTTCCCTTCGGTTTTTCGACCGTCCAGGTCAGCCCGGCGAGTCCCGGAGGTAATGTAACGTTTTGGTCGGCAGTACCGCAAAAACGAAGCGGCGCTCCGTTTTCGCTCACCCAGGCAAAATCGTAAATCATTCCCGATGCGTTCAACTTAACATTCACGTTACCGAAAATGTTAAATGCCTGCGTATGCTCCACCCGCGGTGTATAATTATTTCTGTTATTGTAAAACCAGAGTTCCTGTAACACCATCGTTTCTGCTTCGAATCGGATACAAATATTACCGGCAGGCTCCTGATAAGGACTGAAATTGTCCAAAATCGACGGACCGAAACCGATCACGGCATTTGTGTCGTTTCCATTGGCGGTCGCCTTGATATTCGTACACCGTCCGATCCGGTGCCGGATACCGCTTGTCGTGTGCTGGAATTCGACCGAATATTTTAAGGGAAGTGGGAAGTGGGAAGTGGGGAGGGGGGAAGGGAATGAGAATTTTATCTCTCTGTTTCCTTTAATTCGGCACGAAAATCAACGGAGACCGTCGTGGCAACACGGTATTTTTCGAAATCAAATTCGGACGGAATATCCTGCCGCGCAACTTCTTGAATTCTGTACCCTTTTGGCAGCAGCGGCATAACCGCTGCCGTCCATTCCGTCAATAATACGGCATCGGAATCAAGCGGAGCATCGACGGCTAATATCGTGAGCCGCGACGGTCGATCCGTAGTATCGTCGTCTTGCAAAAGACGTTTTCCTTTGCGGTTGATTTCCTCGATAATCGATTTCGGTGCATTATCGACGGGTTGGGCGGTATGGTCAAACATGATTTTTATTATTGTGCGTTAAATGTTAAAACCGAACGTGTTTTCGTCGATTTCACGGTAAACCGGCTTGTTTTCAATGACGGCAAGCAATTCCGGATAATCAACTTTTGCCAACGCCGTGATCGGATCGAACTCTTCCCAATCCGAACCGGGAATACCAAACGACCAAAAGGTATCGCCGATCACGAGTTGTTCGGGATCAATTTTTGTGTCGGCAATTTTCAATAAAATTGCCGACAGGATTTGTTCCAGATTTTCCGGCGAAACATATTTGAACATTATTCACCTTCGACGAACCCGGTTGTTTCGAGAATGTCGGCGACTTCCGTTTCGGTCATGGCGGCTTCCCCGCCGATAGCAACGAATGCCGTTCCGTTCCACACGAAGGAATCATACGGTGCTGCGCTGCCGACAAGGTACAGGATACCGCTCTCGCCGGTCGCCGGAAGTGTTGTTACAATAATAACGGAAAACGCGGCTCCGGCAATACCGGTATCCACGTAACTTTTTACTGCTGTCAGCGCTTGCTGAAGGTTGTCCGGACTCACAAATTTTGCCATGAAAAACTCCTTTGAAATAAAAATTATTTGTTACTAAAAATATCATCGACAAGATTATCGACATCTTGTTCGCTCATCGCTTCGTCGCTGCAACCGCATTCTTCACCGCCGCCGCCGACGAAGCCCAATTCGGCAAGGCGCGTGTTCACCCATGCTTGCGTTGCCAGTAACGATTCGCTGCCTGTTGTCTTATCAATCAGTTTCGCCACGTTGAATTAAGTGGAAAGTGGGGAGGGGGGAGTGGGAAGCGGTTATTTTTTCAATTCCTTAATGTCAACTTCGATGCCTTCGATCCTGTTATGTATTTTAGTTACAGAATCGGAGATAAGGTTAAATCCTTCGTTCATTCGTTGCGATAAGTCCGTAACCGAATGTTGAAAACACCGAACAACTTTATCTTGTGATTCTTTATTTGCGTCAATAATTTGATTGAGCGATTCAAAGTATTGTTTCTGGTCTGCATCGCGGTTATCTTCGATCCGTTCTTCGCGCTTGTCCGTCCGCTTCGTGTGGTAGACCAAAAACCAAATTAATGCTCCCAATACCGGAATTTGTGTAAGAATAATTTCGATCACTTTTGAAAAATCCATTGTTTCCTCCATTATGATTGCAACCTGCCGGTTGCGGCTCTGATAGCGGCTCTGATTACACAACTGGCATGGGTCGCCAGTCGGGTTTGCTTTGATTCGTTCCAGTCTGTACAAATAACAGGGCGTACAAACTTGCTCCGTTGCACATTGATGCGGTATCTTCCGGCGATAAATTTAATGCCCACGCCGGGGTTCCTAATACACACGTTCCCGGATAATGATTTCCGTGCGAGTTGCCCCAAATGTATCCCGGCGTCGGATCGGAAAACCGTCCCAAAATTGAAACACAATGGAACCAACTGCCCGATAATCGTCCGAATTTAACGCCGTGCCGCGTCGAACCGGCAATAAACTTGCGCCGGAACCCGCCGACGATCTTGGCTCCGGCGTCCAAGCATAAATTGATTGCCGCCATGTTATCACGGCTCGGCAACTTAATTGCCGTTACACGAAACGGAGCGGCGTACTGAATGAGTTCCTTCATTTCCGTACTGTCCCATCGGCTTCCCAGCCGGTCGCTCATTTTCGTATCGTTATCGTAACTTTTCACGCCGGGCGTATCCTCGAATAAGACGCCGTTTTCGAACATAAATTTTGCGGCAAGAGCAACGTTCGCTCCGGCTCCAGAGCGGGAACCGGCTAACATCCGCGCGCCGGCGTAACAATAAGACGGATGAACCAGACGAGGTTCAATCTCGAATTTTTGCGCACGTAAATCCAGCAAAAGCGTTTCGGCGGCTCTCGACGCTCCGTTGCCGACGCAGTCTCCGGTCGGTTGATTCCGCATTTTTAGTACATCAATACCTAATTTTTTCTGGATTTCCCAAGGCGAAAGCGGCGGCAACCGGCTCCCGGCGATTTCAGCAAGGTCATTTTGCGCTTCAGAAAATTCCCGGAAAAGCAGCAGAGAGCGGCGTACCGCTTCGTCGGCTCCGAACGCATCGACGATTTCCGATTGTTCCTCCCGAACGGCGTCCCATGCAGTTTCCTCCGTTTCGGCAAACCAGCCGTTTTCGTACAGCCCGGCGTTGTTTTTCGACGCCGCCCGCTTTTCGAGTAAATTAAAATCAACGTGTTGGAATCGTCTGATAAAATTCATTGTTGGAAGTGGTGAATAGTGGATAGTGAGTAGTGGATAGTGAGTAGTTAATAAGTGAATATCTATTCACTATTCACTAATAACTATTCACTATTAAAGTCCCTTGGCGATTTCGGTAAAGGCTTTTTGTACGCTTGCTAAATCATCTTGAACGGAAGAACCCAAACGCTCTCCGAGAGCGTCGGACAGGGGTATTGCCGCTTGAATCAGTTGGGTCTCGTCGCTTCGGTTCAATGCCCGAATCTTCGCTTGAATCAGTTGCGACACTTGAAGCCGGGCATCTGCCGTCGTTTGGACAGTACCGGCTTGGATTTTCTGTACCGTTTCCGAATACGATTCCCGAAAAACGTTTTTGACCGTCGGCAAAAACGTCGGCGGTGTCAAGTCCTTTGCCGTTTGAGTCGTCCACTTCGACAAATTCGACAAGCCCGTTGTCCGCCCCGGTGTCGGGATTGACACCGGGGCTTGGCGAAAAGCCAAGTACAGAACAATAAGCGTTAAAATAATTAACCAAACAGGTAAAATATATTTTTTATACCCTGTCCAGTTCGTCGGCGTTTGTTTTTTGGAGCGCGCGGTTGTTTTTTTCATTACCATACCATAATATTGGGAAAAAATTGTATAAAAAAATAGGCGGGATTCCCTTTCGATTTAACATGTAAATCTTTGACGAAAAAACGAATCCGCCCTTTTGGGATAATAGTGGGGAGTGGGGTGTGAGAAGTGAGGAGATTTCGAAGCGGTATCTTCCCACACCCCACTCTCCACTTCCTAGACTTCTTGTTCGTTAATGCCGATGAATCGGCAATACGTAACGTAATCGGATTTCTTCATTTGGAGACAGTCTAAACCAAGCTGCTTTTCGGCACGTCTGCGCAAGCGCAGACGCTCCGGCTCCGTTTTCGGTACGCTGTCCGGTGTCGGGGCTTCTTTCTTCAACGCTTCTTTAAACGTTTCGATAAATTTCAATGCCTGCTGCGGACCGATTACATCAATAACGGCTTTGATGATGCCGATGATTGCCGGGGCTTGTTTCAAAATTGACCAAAGATTGGATAAAAAAGTAAAAAATGTCATTTTTGTTACTAATTAAAACGTTCAAAATCGGGTGTAAAAAATTCACAGGCGGGATAAACGAGTTCCGCCGCGTTGTTTTTAACCGGCGTAAAACCGGTCAAAATTTGATTATTCAAAAGGCAGCCGAGACCGTCTTTCCGGGAAAAACGGCTGTAACGGCAATTCCTGCAATCCCGGAACTCCGAAACGG
>JAITOZ010000211.1 GCA_031289675.1 Planctomycetaceae bacterium | reverse complement strand
GATAAGTTTGTGATACACTTAAAGGAAACGGAATTCCGCTTCAACCATCGAAAAGAAAACCTTGCCAAAATTATAAAAAAAACTTATGAAAAAATAACTCTTAAACTTGTCAAGCCCCTAGATAATATAGAAAATTTGCAAAAAATAGAGAAAACAGGTAAGATTATAGGCTTTGTAACGATTATAGGAGCGTTTCTGCTACCGGGAATACTTTAAGGAACAACCCGCCCAAGACAGATTAGACGTTTTTCACTTTAATTTCGGTTTTTGATGAACGGTGAATCCTTGCAATCAAGAGGAAAGAGCAATCACAAAAGCCGAAATTTCAAGTGTAACGGGTATAGACACAAAGTTGCCGATGATGGTTTAGCGGTCTTGATAAAACGCTTCGGGAGACGGCAAGGGATGCGGTCATACAACCTAGTAATTGTCTCGTAGAAAAAACTTGCCGGCGGACTGGAAATTGACACCGCACAGTGCTACAATGGTGCCGAAGTCATTACGAGGAGAGCCACGATGGACAATCAGGTGCTTTATCAGCAAAAACTCAAACGCTATACAACAGCGATGCGCAACGGCAAACCGGATAGGGTGCCGATACGCCCATTCGCCGCCGAAGTAACTGCCGTCTATGCCGGGATGACCTGTCAAGACGTTACGCAGGATTATAACCTCGCTTTCGAGGCGATTCTGAAATGCTGCCGCGACTTTGACTGGGACGCAACTGTTCCCAATATGGTCTATGTTTGGGCAGGCTTCGTTCAATCTGCCGCTATCAAATATTACGCAATGCCGGGTGTGCAGATTCCGCCGAACACCGGTTTTCAATATCTCGAACCGCCGGAAGATAATGCTAATATGCGGGAAGATGAATACGATGATTTGATTGCCGACCCGACCGGTTTTTTGGCAAATAAGTGGCTGCCCCGCGTTACCCATACGGTCAAAGCCCCCAATGAACCGAACACGTTTGCAAACAATATCACGCTCCTTTCCGGTATGGCGGCGATGAAAAACTATTTTAACGCTTACGGTCCGCAAATTGCGCGAATGGTCAACGAAACCGCTACCGTGCCGGCAATTTGCGGTATTCTGAAAGCACCATTTGACATACTGGCGGACAAACTTCGCGGCTACAAGGCGTTGTGTATGGACATCTATATGCGACCGGAGAAAGTTGCCGCCGCCTGTGAAGCGTTAATGCCGCATCTCTTTTATATGGCGAAGAGGACAAGCGACCCGGCAAAAAATCTGCCGGTAACCGTTTGGCTGCATCGAGGCTGCGTACCGTTCCTGTCGCCGGCACAGTTTGAAAAATTCTTTTGGCCCTCCTTCAAACAGATTATCTGCGACCTCTGGAAGGAAGGAATCCAAACGTTATTTTATGCCGAAGGAGAGTGGAATCCGAACTTGAAGTATATCAAAGAATTGCCGGAACAAAGCATTATTTACCACGTGGATAAAGGTGATATTTTTGAAGTCCACCGTGAAGTCGGACATAAGTTTTGTTTGAGCGGCGGAATTCCGAACGACCTGCTGGCATTTGGTACACCGGAAGAAGTCCGCACTCACGTCAAAAAGGTGATTGACGGCGTAGCAAAGGACGGCGGTTATATTTGCGATGCCAGCGCAATTATGCAGGATGATACAAAGATTGAAAATATTCGGGCGATGTGCGAAGCCGCCAGAGAATATGGCAGTTATTGACCGAAAGAAAGGAACCGACAATGTCCGGGCAAACGCAATCCGGGGCAACACGACGCAGAAGCATACGATTATATCTGGCAATGCTTATGGTTGTCTTAATTCCCCCAAGAGCAAAATGACCGATGTCTGAAAATGGAAATGCCGCTGCAAGCGGCGGAGGAAATCCAGACACTGCCTCGCCTGATAACGGAACGGAGCAGATAATAATCAGGGGAGGCTTATATTCCCCCCCCCGCTGTTCAACTCTATTTTTTCCCTTCAACTCAGGTTAACTTTCTCCGGCTCAAAGCACCGGCACGGTGTCGGCGGGGTTTTGTTCCGGTGTCTTTTGCGATTCCGTCTTTTTCGATTCTGTATCGTTCGACTCTGCATCTTTGACCGGCGGATTGATTGTTGCCGGAGCGGCTGCCGGTATATTTTGCGGTTTGGCTATCGGCGCAGGAACCGCCGGTTTATTGACAACCTGCGTATCCGCACTGACCGGCACATCTTTCACGGATACCACCCGGCTTGTTTCCAGCGGTATCCTGTTGACGACCGTTTTAGGACGGTTTATCGTATAAGTGTACGGCACCCAGCGTTCGGTCGTTACCGGCTTGCGTACCGTTCTTGTTACTGGAACGACTTTCGCTACCTTGACTTCATAAGGTTCGGCTTTTTCCTCATACACGGTCTTGAATGTCGTTACCGGCTCCTCTTCAACCCTTTCTTCAGAAACATACTTTTGCACCTTTACGGGCGTTTTTTGTTCAACCCGCTCGACAACCTGTTTGTACGTCTGCACCGGAATTTTACGGACAACTTCTTCCTGAAGTGTCCGCGGAACCTGTACTTGCTCTGTTCGGACAACCTGCTCTTCCCTGTACGTTGTTTTCGTTACAGGAATTTGTTCCGTCCGCACTTCCGCAACAGTCGCTGTTACCGGCAGAGTTTCCGTAACATAATTCGGCTGATACACGCGGTTTGTCTGGTAACGTGCCGGTCCCTCCATCGGTGTCCAGTACAAGCCGGGAACACGCCAGCGGGACTCGCCGGTAACCGGGTCAACATAATTTGCCCGCTGCCACGCAAGGCGGTGATAGGTTTTGCCCGGCTCTGCGCCGACCTGACTAATATACTGTCCACGGTCAACGGTTTGTTCAACATAATTCGTAACCGGCCGGTTCACCGTATAGGACCGTTCCTGTATTTCCGTTTCCGTAACAGGAATCTTCCGTGTTTCAACAATTTGACGTTCCTGCGTCTCCATCACCTGCTTTGAAACAAGATATTTTTCTTCCCGCTCGCTGGTTTCGGGAACCATTTTTGTTACATTATAACTCGTATCCCGATACTCAATTTCCTCAACGAGTTTTTGGACGCTGTAACGTTTTTCCCGCATTGACGTTTCGGGAATATTCCGGGCGATGGTGTAACGGCGTTCCCGTTTTTCGGTTTCCCAAACGGTTTCGTAGGATGTAACCTGTTCCTCAACGTAGGCAGTTTCCACGACTTTTTTATACGCCGTTTGCTCTACCGGTTCGGTAACCGTAGCGTATTCGAGACGGTAATTCGCTACGTTCGCCGCCGCAACGGGTTTTTGGCAGCAGTTGCCCGCAGCCGACAAAGCAGATGCCGATAATCCGGCAGCCGCAAACGTCATAAGGAAAATAAATTTTTTCATCTTCGCATCTCCTGCAAGTAACGGCTCTATGCCGTCAGAAAGGTTATTTATGTCAGTACACTTCTTGATATACTCTATCAGTGTACTTTTGGAATGACGGCGGGTTTGACAAAATCCGCTGTCATTTTTCTACTCTGCCCCATTCTCCGTCGAAGCAAGGACACCGTCAAGCACTTTGATTATGTTTTTTTAGAAAAAAGAAATAATTACCTGTACCGCTGCCGGATAATCGGCATAACCAAAAAAACGATAACCTGTATAAACGCCGCGAATCCTTGCAGCACGCAATTCACACAACGAGCCGATATTTTTCGAGGGGCAAGCCCGTTACGGGATGTACCCAATCTGCCGCGATGTCTTGTGCTGGTGTCAGTACAAATTGCCGGTGAAGCATTTCTGGATGCGGAATCGTCAACTCCGGCGTGTTTATCACGGCATTACCGTATAATAAAATATCAATGTCAAGCGTTCTTGCTCCCCAGCGTTCCAGACGGATTCTGCCGAAAGCCGATTCTATTTGTTGCAGCGTTCTTAATAATTCAAGCGGTAAAAGAGATGTCTGTATCATTCCGGCGGCATTGATGTACAAACCTTGTGATGCCGGTCCGCCGACGGGTTCGGTTTCATATAAGGGACTTAATTGCAGCGGCGTAATACCGGGTTTTGTGCCGAGCATTTTCCAAGCACCGGCAACATTTTCTTCTCGATAGCCCAAATTAGAACCGAAAGCCAGCAACACGTTCATCATACCCGCCGGCATTACCGTATCAGAGCGTACCTGTTTTTGAACAGTCCTTTTAATTGCAAAAGTGCGCAAAACGCAAAAATCTCTTTTTATGACGTTCTGTTTTCTCTCTTCTTCGTGTCCTTTGTGATTGACCTAATGGTCGGTCAATCCAAGTACCCGAACAAAGATTGTTTCGGCGTTTGAAGCGACAGCAAAGCGGCGGCAGATTCGAATTCCTTGTCGACCTTGTCAAACAACAGCGATACCAATCGTCCGTTATTCGGGAAGATTTCGCTAAAATACTGTCTGAATGTATCCTGCTCGTCCCACGTGTCCTTCGTTACCGTCGGCAAGAGCGATGAAAGACACACAACGGCTGTTTCCGGCTGCTGCTTAAAGTTGCTGACAATGGATTCGATTTCGAGATGCGAACTGATTAAATGCGTCAATAATTCGGGCAACTTCCATTGCTGTCCCAATACATAACCGACATCAGCGTGGTCCCAGCCAAACGTCTTCTGTTCGAGATGCGATAACCGCTCTCCATCGGATTTTGCCAATGCGTCCAATACAGGGCAGTACTCTGCCGGTTTAAGTTTTAAGAGCAGCGGAATCGACATATCTTGCAGCAGCGCACCGGCAAACGCCATTTCGGCATCGCCGCATTTCAACTCCTGCGAAAGATATCGGGCAAACATTGCCCGGCGCAGCGAATCCTGCCAAAGGACGGCGACATCGAACGTCCCCGACTTGCTTTTCGGTATTAAACTGAATACCGCTTTCCAGAGAACAAAGTTTTTGACGATACGGATACCGACAAGTGCAATGCCCTGCCGGATATTGCTGATGGACGATGAGAAACCGAAGGCGGATGAATTCAAAAACTTCAAAACCTGAGCGGCAAGACCGGGGTCGGTCTCTATCGGACGCACCAAATCATTAATGTTAACTTTAGCGAGGTCGTTCTCAAGTTTCAGCACGGAAAGGGCCGACTGCGGCATAGCAGGCAGTTGCTCCGTAACGAGTATCTGCCGAAGGTTCTCGCGGGTAAGGGAATCACTCATACAAATTTATGCCTGAAAAAGTTATGTCAGACCGTACCTGAATTTTGACCATACCGGCACATTATAACAAAAAGACAAACAAAAAGCAACAGGGGGGAATTGATAATTGATAGCCGATAATTGATAATTGTATAAATAAATTACAGCGGGCGGTTGCGGCAGCGTTGATGGGCAGCGGGCGTATTATTTCAATCGGTTCGGTTCAAATCGGCGGCGGCTTGCCCGTTGCACTACAAAGTATGGCGGCGGTGAAAACTGCCGATGTCCAAGCCGTTGCCGATACGTGCAGACACCTTGCCGATGCCGGTGCGGCAATCATCCGCCTTGCTGTTGACACGCCTGCCGATGCCAAAGCACTCAAAGCAATTCGCAAGGAAATCCGCAAACGGACGGATGTCAACTTGTCAGTGGACTTGCAGGAAAATTACCGGCTCGCGGAAAACGTTGCTCCGTTCGTCGATAAAATCCGTTACAATCCCGGTCATCTGCATCACAGCGAACCGGAAACGGCGTGGCAAACGAAGGTCGAACGTATTGTCCAAACTGCCGAAAAATATGACTGTGCTTTGCGTATCGGAGTGAATTGCGGAAGTCTTGACCCTGCATTACTTAACAATTCTGCGATTAACAATTCTGCCGGAAAGACGTATGTTCCGGCGTTAACGAGTGCCTTACAACACAGTGAATTTCTCGATTCGCTCGGTTTTACACGGTATTGCGTTTCGATTAAATCGTCCGACCCGAAAACGTTTACGGCGGTGAACCGGCACTTTGCGGCAATGCGTCCCGATGTTCCGCTGCATCTCGGTTTGACGGAAGCCGGTCTGCCGCCGGCAGGTATTCAAAAATCCCGATTGGCTCTTGAACCGCTGTTAGCGGACGGCATCGGCGATACACTGCGGGTATCTTTGACGGTGCCTAATGAACGGAAACACGAGGAAATTGAGGCGGGACGGCTGATAGTGCAGAATGCCGCTGCGGGCAATATTTTGACGGAGGAACATTGGCACGTTGACACGTGGAACATCATTAGTTGTCCGAGTTGTGCAAGGGTCGAAAACGACCGGTTTGTCCAACTAGCGGAGCAGGTTCACGAGGCAGTGCAGAAATTGCGGCAGGATTTAGAGACCGATTGGAAAGATGCACCGTTGACAATAGCGGTGATGGGCTGCCGCGTGAACGGACCGGGTGAAACTGACCGCGCCGACATCGGTTTGTGGTGCGGCAAGACGAGTGTTAACCTAAAAAGCGGTACGGAACTTATCGGTTCTTTTGGTTACAGCGAGGTTATCGAAGAGATGCTCCGTTTAGTCCGCAAAGTGTTACTGCGGCATTCTCTGAATCGGCTTTCAGCCGCTTCTTAATCGTTTCGAGCCGCTGCGTTAATTCAATTTCAAAGCCGCGGTTGACAGGTTTGTAATACTCCTTTTCAACGCCCAAATACTCCTGTGCAGCAATGCCGTCTTCAAAGTTGTGCGCATATTGATAGCCGGTGTGTCCTAACTCCTCCGAACCGCTGTAATGAGCGTCCCGCAAATGTCTCGGCACCGGTATCAAACGCCCTTCCTGAATGTCGCCCTTCGCTTCATATATCGCTGTCGTTGCCGAATTGGATTTCGGCGCACACGCCAGATAAATAACCGTCTGCGATAAATTCAACTCGCACTCCGGCAAGCCGACCAGTTCACAAGCCTGCGCTGCCGCAACGGCAAGAGGTAAAGCCGCCGGGTCGGCATTGCCGACATCTTCACTCGCCAATATCACCAACCGCCTCGCCAAAAACCGGACATCATCGCCGCCGACAATCATCTTCGCAAGCCAATAAATTGCCGCATCCGGGTCGCTGCCGCGAATACTTTTTATCAGCGCACTGATTGTATCGTAATGCGAATCGCCGTCCCTGTCGTATGAAACAACTTTTTTTTGGACGGATTCGGCTGCCAATGTCTTCGTGAATTCAACCGGTCTTTCAGGGGCGGACCGCACACCGATTTCCAAAGCGGACAACGCTTGCCGGGCATCGCCGTCGCAGATTTTCGCCAGATATTCGGCAGCATCATCGTGAATGTGAATATCATAATGCCCCAGTCCGCGTTCCTTATCTTCGGCGGCACGGTGCAGAAGAGTTTTGATATGTTCTGCTGTCAGCGGTTCAAATTGAAAAATCCGGCTTCGGCTTAACAAAGCATTGTTGATAGTAAAGTACGGATTTTCGGTTGTTGCTCCAACAAGAATGACGACACCATTTTCCACCTCCGGCAGGAGAACATCCTGTTGGGCTTTATTGAAGCGGTGAATTTCATCGATGAACAAAAGCGTTTTTTGACGGCTGACAGATAAACGGTGATAGGCTTCGGTCAAGACATCCCGTAAGACTTTGACACCGTCAGAGACGGCGGAGAGTTCTCTGAAAGTGCTTCGGCTTGATTTAGCGAGAATGTGTGCGAGTGTTGTTTTACCGGTGCCGGGCGGTCCGTGAAAGATGACCGACCCGAGCCGGTCGGCGGCGAGGATTCGGCGGAGTAATTTCCCTTCGCCGAGAAAGTGTTCCTGACCGGCGAATTCGTCCAATGTTTCGGGGCGCATCCTCACCGCCAGCGGCAAAGCCGTCCGCCGGTTAGAGTGTTCCTGCTCGTCAAAGAGTGTCATTTGTTTTGGTCAAGGGGACGTATCGCTTTTGATGATTACCGCTCAATCCGTTAATCGGCAGACCTTTTCGGCGGGTTTGCCGTTCGGCATATCTATCCGCGGATGCTCTGCTAACGACTTTTCTATCGGCTTAAATATCTCCAGTATCTTGCAATAATCCGGGTCGCTCTTATCGGCAAAAATTGCCTTGCCGCAACGCTCCGTACCGCCCGCCGATTTCGCCAACGGCGCAAGCAAAAACGGATTCAACTCCGGCTCCGTAATACGCACCCAACTGCGCCGGGGAACCACTCCGTCCGATTTTTCGTCAGGAAATTCGTATTGATTCTGCGTCCGGCGTATCCAGTCTTTCCTTGCAACATTGCCCTTCTGATGACATTCCGCACAACGCCGACCGCCGACTTCGTTCAAAACCGTATCCAACTCTTTCGGATAAATTCGCCGGCAGCCCAACGCATCGGGATGCGACGTTTCACTCGACCCGTAATACG
>JAITOZ010000286.1 GCA_031289675.1 Planctomycetaceae bacterium | reverse complement strand
AATAAAATTGAACTTGCCGTGATCGTTGTCTTTGAACAAGGTCTTATTTTCGTACTCAATATCGGCGTACAAATAGGTATGCGGAAGCGGCGTTTCTGTGTCATCGATAATCGCAACGCGGAGAATCGCCGGTTTGATTACCGTAATATCGAGATCGTCGATGGAACGGTCGAGTTTTTCAAATTCGACGCACCAATCGGTTTTCGGTACAGCATCTTTTCCGAAACGAAAACGAATCGGTCGAGAACGGTTACTTTTCTGCGGTCCGCAAATGAGAATCGCATGTTCCAAACCTTGCGGAACCTCAATCGTCAATGAACCGTCAGCATCAACCGGAGCAGGCTCCTTGATTGTGTGCCAAACTTTGCCGTTCACTTTTCCCGTTACAGTAACGAGAAGCGGAGCCGTACAAGGTTTTCCCGATGTGTCGCTGACGTTGATACGAATCGAAACGGTCTGTGCCGGTATAATCGCAATATCCGCTTTTGGGGTGTCCACCGTCAAATCCTGTTCCAAATAAACATCGGGAACCGGTTTCAAGTCGGCAATGTATGACGGAACGCCGTCTTGTTTTCGGTTTGCAATCGAGTTGATTCCTTCTTGACTTATATCGGCGTAGCGTTTTCCGTCGAAAACCGTCAGCGGATCCATTGGAGAGTTGGACGGCTCAATTTTGTATTCGCCCGGCAAAACCGGTCTCATCGTGAAATGACCGTTCTGGTCGGTCAGGCAACTCCGCCAAATTTTATCTTGCGGATACACCGCCGGAGAATTTTTCTCCGTCAGATTGATCCAAACGCTGGCAGCCGGTTTTTTGTTACGATCCAATAATTTTCCTTTCACGATAACGCCGGATTCGAGTTTCAGGATACCGGCATCGTTCGGGGCTTTTTCGAACACTTTTGTTATCGGAGCAAAATTGTCGGCAGCCGCCCAAACAATCAAACGATTTTCAGGATACGCTTTACATTCAAACCGTCCCTGCTCATCGGTTGCGGCAAAGAAGGAATCACCGATATTGTCAAATTTGAACGAAAACAGACGGATCAATATTCCGGCAAGCGGCTTGCCGTCCGGCGATTGCACGATTCCTGAAACTTTAACGGCAGGGGCAAGCAGAAAATTGCCGATTTCGACGGGAGAACGGCTTGTCCGTTGCAAAGCGGCAACGGCTTCGTCAAACGGATTTTGAAAATGTCCGCGATTGATATAATCAGGATGAGATGCCATCAATTTAACGTGCAAATTTCGTTTTCCGATCAGAGAATCGGGCAGCGCAACGCTATATTGACCCTCGGCATCGGTTTTAACAAAAATTTCAGCGAGGCATTTTTCCGGTGCCGACGGTCCGACACCGTTGACAAAATCGGGTCCTTCCCAAAACTGTGCGCAAACGGCTGCTCCTTCAATCGGCTGCTTGGTTGTTTCGACCGTAACTGTTCCGTGAAACGTAAACGGAACCCCGATATTCGCCGACCCCGTCGGCAAACCATTGACGTTGACGGAATCGCCAGCCTCTGCCGTATTGCCGTCTGCGGGTTCATTGGCAACCGGCGTTGTTTGCGCGAGCAGCGGCAGCGGGATTTTCGGCGCAAAAAAGGAAATGCCGCAAACCAAAGCAAACGTTGCGGCAAGAATTCCTAACGTTGCCAAGCGGCTAATGGGACGGCGAGCTGTTTTCGTATCGAGAATTGAATCAATTCTTTGTACCACTGTTTTCTTGCGGATCATTGCCAAACCTCCTTCAGGAATTTCATTGTTAATACGGTCAAGAGAAATACTTTTCGACAAATCGAGCAGCACCGAAGCGTAATCGCTGTTCCGCTGACCGGATTCGAGAACCATATCGTCGCAGGCAAATTCTTGTTCAATTTTCACCTGCCGCGCCGCGAACCAGACAAACGGATGAAACCAATACACGATACATGCAGCATAAACGACGTTCTGCCAAACGAGATCGCCCCGCGCAATGTGAGCCAATTCGTGCAGCAGTATCGCCCGGTTTTTTTCCTCCGTCCAGTTTTTCGCCGATGCCGGAAACAAAATATAAGAACGAAAAACGCCCAGAGCAAGCGGTATCGGTACAGTTTCAGTCAACTCGAACCGAACCCGCCGCCAAATTCGAAACTTTTTCCGGATTTCCTCAACAAAACCATCGAACGATAAATCCTTCTGTGCCTTTTTTCGCAGCAGAAATAAAACCGCACGAAAATGGATCGAAAGATAATATAACGTAAAACATCCCATGCCGGTCAGCCACAGAAATACGATGATCTTTTTTGCAGTCGTACGAAACCCGGAAGTTTCGCTGTGCTGTTCAAGAAAAACTTCCGGCTCTTTGAATGTACTGCGTTCTTCAAGAAAAATGTTCGGCTCCTCAAATCCATTGTGTTCTTCAGGAGAAACTTCCGGTTCCTCGAATCCATTGTGTTCTTCAAGAGAAACTTCCGGCTCTTCGAATCCATTGTGTTCTTCAAGAGAAACTTCCGGCCCTTGATTTTTATTAACAAAATGACCGCGTATTCCAATGACGACTATCGGAAACATTAACAAGCCGACTGCCGTAACTGTCCAAAGACGATGCCGAACTGATGCCGAATTCTTTCTCATCAACCGAGCGGCAAGCATTGCAAGGAGCGGAATCGCTGTTCCGCCAAGCAAAACGCTCAAAAAGAGAACAAAAAGCGTGTCCATTTATCGATTCTCCTTTCTCGCTTCGTCAATTTTGCGTTTAATATTGTTGATTTCCTCCGGTTCAAGCTGGTCACCGACGAGTTCAAGGATGGTTGCAATGGCTACGGAGGCGTTATCAGGAAAAAACGTCGCCAGTAAACTCTTGACCGCCGCCGTCCGCACAGTGCCCTGATTCGCTCTGACCCGGTAAAGATACCGCTTTCCGTCGCTGTGAAACTGCAAAACATCCTTTTTGACGAGCAGTTGGAGCATAGTGCGAACGGAGGTATAGGTTGGCGGATCAGGAATCTCCGCAAGGACTTGCGACACCGATGCTTCGCCGAGCCGAAGGACAGTTTCGACAATCTGCCGCTCCCGCCGACCAAGATCAAGCAAAATATTTTTCGGTTTCGACTTTTTCATCATTTTGTTTTTGTGTTAATTTTTTAACCTGTTAATAGTTTAACACAATCGGCTTCAGTTGTCAAGAGGGAAAAGAAAAAATTATTTTTGATGTTTAGGGAACCTCTAAAAACCCAATATATCACACAGAAAATCCCCTATTTTTCAATCGCAAACTAATGCAAAGGAGGGTTATTAGAGGTTCCCTTAACTTTATTTCTTCGTGTTTCGTACCTTTGCGGTGATACTGAAGCCGGTTGAAATGTTGCCCTGCCGATACGGCAGCAGCCTTTTTATTGAATCGGCGGCGGTCTGAAATCCGATTTTGCCGAAAATCAACCTGAAAACAATGTTGGATTTCGGCGAAAGCAGGGCATTATACGGTTAAAATTTCAGATTTCAGATTAAAATTCCATCCGTTTGACCTCAATGCCGGACAGGGCGGTCAGTTTGGCGGTCATTTCGTCCGCTAACTCTCTTCCGCCGACAAACTCTAATACTATCAAGCCGTTCGGAGCGCAGACATTGTCCGCCGCTTCGTGAAGTCCGATACGCGTTCGGATGCTGCATCCGTACTCACGGAACACCGTTTGCACTTCGCCGGAGTTTTTTGCAAAACTCGTTACATTTACGCCGATAATGATTTTCATTGAATTGAATAGTGAAAAAAGGTAATGTGCGGTAACGAGGGGCTAACCCCCGCTCTCTGATGTCGTTTCCTGCTTTTTAATATTACGTTTCCCGTCAAAGGCGGGCGGTCTACTCCTTTACGCCTCGTCTAACACATCGACAGCGGCGAACTTTTTGCCTTCGAGCATTTCAAGGCTTGCTCCGCCGCCGGTGCTGACGTGCGAAACTTTGTCGGCAAAACCCAGCTTTTGAATTGCTGCCGCACTGTCGCCTCCGCCGATAATGCTTACCGCTCCGCTATCGGCTATCGCTTGGGCAACCGTTTTCGTACCTTCGTCAAACGGCGGCATTTCGCTCACGCCCATCGGACCGTTCCAAACGATTGTTTTCGCTCCCCGAACAATACCGGCATACATCTTTGCCGTTTCAGGACCGATGTCCAAACCTTCAAAGTCCGCCGGTATTTCGCCCGCCTTGACAATTTTCTTGCTGCAATCGCTCTTGAAATCATCGCCGCAATGCGTATCAACGGGCAGCACAAGTTTATCGCCGCCGAGAACCATCAATTCTTTTGCAAGGTCAACTTTGTCGGCTTCGACCAGACTTTTGCCGACCTTTTCGTCTTTCGCCAGGCTGAATGTATAAGACATTGCCCCGCCTATCAGCACCTTATCGCAGATGCTGAGCAGATTTTTGATGACCATAATTTTGTCGGAGACTTTTTTACCGCCGATGATGGCAACGAACGGACGTTGCGGTCTGGCAAGGACATCACTCAAATACTTGATTTCCTTTTCAACGAGAAAACCGCAAACCTTCGGCTTCGTTCCCATCGCCAGCGGCACGGCATACATTGAGGCATCGGTACGGTGGCAGGTTCCAAACGCATCGTTGACATAAACATCGGCGAAGGATGCCAAATTTTTGGCAAAGGCTTCATCGCCTTTCTTTTCGCCGGGTTGAAAACGGAGGTTTTCGAGAATAAGAACACCGCCGTCCTGAAGAGCAGCAACTTTTGCCTGAGCATCGGCACCGACCGTATCGGCTGCGAATGTAACGGGCTTGCCGAGCAGTTCGGAAAGGCGTACTGCAACGGGTTTGAGAGAGAATTCAGGGTCGGGTGTATCTTTCGGACGACCGAGATGGCTCACAAGGATGACTTTACCGCCGCGGTCAAGAACAGACTTGATGGTCGGCAGAGCCATTTGAATGCGTCTGTCGTCGGAGATACTGCCGATGCTGTCGAGAGGAACATTGAAATCAACGCGAATGAGAACGGTCTTGTTTTTAACATCGACTGCTGCAATCGACTTTTTTGCCATTGGAGTTACTCCTTGTAATTTGATTCGATGGAATAGATTCTATCAGATAGAAAAACGAGTTGCAAGAGAGTCAAACGCAAACATCGTTTTTAGCGGAAATTATGGAAAACAGAGCGGCTATAGTCACCTGGCGTTTTAGCCCCCGACAAGGATATTCCTTATTCCTTTCCCTTCCGTATCCAACCGTAAGCCGGAACGCGGTTATGCGCCGGACGAACCGCATTACCGAAATAGCAAATCTGTCGGCACTGCTGATTTTACGCAGCCGTTTGAAATAACGCACAAAACCAATGCGGTACAGTAACTTTAGGGAACGCCCAATAACTCCCCGTTTTACGAAGAGCGGTTCAACAGTGGAAGGGGCGGGAGAAATTTTTTATAAACTTCACGCAATCGTTGTCTTTTCTTATAAAAACTCCCGGCAAATCATCGAAAAAACCGTCCTTCTCCGACCTAATTCATCAAGCAGCCTTGCGAATCCGGCAACGTACTTGTGACTTCGCCTTATTACTCTGTTTCTATTCCTCCCATCAGCGGCTTGTTACGATAAGCCCGCTCGCATATCTGCGGAGCATAACCGCGTTTTCGTAACTCATCTTCGTGATGAATATAAGCACTGTCCGCATAGCCTCTATCGTCCTTCGTTTGCGGCTGTGCCTTATCCTCTGCCGTCTTTGCAGGATAAAAATCCAGATAAATGTTGCTGTCGTGAACCGATGCCGCCATGACACCGTAACCCCAGATTATCTTCCAATACACATCGCTTTGAATGTGATTTTTGTAACCAAAATGATTCTCATCGCCCTTCTTGATTTGTGCGTTCTCCGCCTTTGTGTTACGCTGACGAGGCACTTCGATAAACGTGCCGTCCATAATGCTGCCGTTCTTCGTCGGTAAGCGTCACTCTATATTTTTTAACCATAGAAACCTCCGTGTAATAAAAATACGTACAATCAAAAATCAAACAACGAAAACATTATAACTCCTTGAAAAAATAACGGCAGTAACCACATAAATTTAGAATTGATGGGGTAATATGGCGAATTGCGTTTGCGAAATGCCTGCTATTCCTTCCATCTGTAACCCGTTTTGCTCGTCCCCTTCTTGCTGTGATGGATAAAAAGAACAGCAAGTCCCTGTTGAAGTGTTATCAGTGCGCCGCTTTCTTGTTCGCTAAGAACGGACAATGCCGTTGCCCAAGCATCTGCCGTCATACAATCATCGGTAATCACACTCACCGATACAAAGACATATTCCGAAAAAGACCGCTCCAAATCTTGAGACGAAAAATGCGCCGGCAAACCGGTGCGCGGGTCGATAAAATGAGAAACCCTTTTACCGTCAATGATGTGCTGCTGCCGATAATTACCGCTCGTTGCCATACTTTTGTTTCGAAGCGGCACTGCCGTTTGCACCTCCGTTCCCGCCGAAGAGACCGGTTTTTCAATGCCGATGACCCAATCCTCCGCCGCGTCATTATCTGTTATTTTTCTATCAGGAATTTTCTGTCCCCGGCAGCGGATCTCACCGCCGACCTCAATCATATAATTTTTGTAACTGAATCGGTCAAGCAATGCCGAAACCTTATCGACGGCATAACCTTTGGCAACGGCGGACAAGTCAATGGACAAATCGGGCAGCGTCTTTTTCAGAGCCGGCGGATTCATCCGCACGGATAATTTTTGATACCCGATACGTTCTTTGAGTTTTGCCGACTCGGCGATAAGCGTTGCCAGCGGCTTGTTGGTTTTCTTCGCTCCAAACCCCCACAAGTCAACGAGCGGGGCAACAGTGATGTCAAACGCTCCGTCCGTTATTTTGGAGATTTTGATGGAAGTTTGAACGACTTCGGCTGTCTGCGGGGACACGGGAAACCAAGTGTTAACTTGCCGAAACGCATTAAATCGGCAAACCTCTGATTCCGGTTTGTATGTTGACATTTTATTGTCGATGCTGTCGAGTTCGGCTTGCAGGGCATCGGCAAGGGACTGCCGTTTTTTCGCCGTCCCGATAATGCCGGCAATTTTGACGCAGTAGGACGTTCCCATCGTTTTGCCGGTTATTTCCTGCAAGGGCGCATCAGCGGACGAAACGGCGGCGGAGAGTGCGGCGGCAAAGAGAAAAAGCAGAAAGGTACGGAAAGATCCGAGCATCGTGGGGAGGAGGTAAAATCCTAAAATGATTATACTTCAAAGAGCAGCATAAAGAATAGCCCGAAGAGGCGCAATGTTGTCTCAATAGGGGTGCCGACCAGCGTTATATCAACCCTTATTTTAACGCTCTAACCACCTCTTGCTGTAAAGTCAACACTCTCTAACTACCGGCACATCATCATAGCAACTTTCACTGCCTCAATCAAACTGCCGATCTCGGCAGTTCCCTGCCAAGCCTGGTCGTAAGCCGTTCCGTGCGCAACACTTGTCCGTACTATCGGCAATCCGAACGTTACGTTTACAGCCGAGTGCATTCCCAAAAGTTTCAAAGCAATATGCCCTTGGTCGTGAAACATTGCCACCACCGCATCGTATTTTCCGTTTCGGGCATCAATCATTATCGTATCCGCCGGCTTCGGATAATCTATCGACAAACCTTCGCTGCGTGCCTTGTCCACTGCCGGTTGGATAATATCGGCTTCTTCGCTGCCGAAAAGACCGTCTTCTCCGGCGTGCGGATTGAGCGAACAAACCCCGATGTGCGGCTTGCGGCTGTTATCGTGAATTATACGGCGCATAAAACCGTCGGCAAGTTTTGCTTTTGCCAAAACGTTTTCAATGGTTATCCGGTCAAATATCGTGCGCATTGCACAATGCAGTGTAACGTGAGCAACGGCTAAACCGTATTGTCCGCAAACGCCGCCCGGAACGTGCGGTGATTGTCCCAAATAGAGCATCATCGCAAAATCGGTTACACCGCAGCGTTGAGCAAAGATTTCCGTATGTCCGGGATAAGGGTATCCGGCAAGATTTAACGCTGCTTTATTGATCGGAGCGGTTACGACTGCCGATGTTTGACCGCTCTTCGTGTCATCAACGGCTCTGATGATTGCCTGATAGGCGGCTTCACCTGTTCGGGCATCAACCGTACCGGCGGGGACTTCGAGAACGGAATCGTTGCCGCACTGAATACACGGTATTTCCGCAGCGGGTGCGTACAATGCCGCTGCTTTTTGCATTATTGCCGGATGACCATAGACGACGGCATTGCCGCCAGTCAGACGTTGAATTTCGTTCCAAGCCTTGGCGATGATTTCGGGACCAACACCGGCGGCATCTCCCATTGTAACGGCTATCGGCTTCATTGATTGTACGGTGAGTTAGCGGAAAGTCATTCGACCTATGGTCAAGAGAAATAAGTCAGAATCGATAAAGTTTTTCCATCGCTTGCAAACTCCCCCAATGACCGCAAAAATATCCGCACAGATATTACGTCCCGATTATATCAATTTTTGTTTGAATGGGGGGTATGAACGGGGTCAAATTCAACCGGCGGGAAAGCAAAGTCTTTCTTTTGTCTGTTGACTGATAGAATCGAATTGATACAATACACCAGCGTGCCTGGTATGCAGCGAACCTTTCACCCTGATAAAATGACAAGATTTTCTAAAATGGCAAAAGTGTCGCGCCGGCAATTTTTGCAATCAGCCGCTTTGGCGACTGCCGCTCCAATGGTTGTCCCGTCCTCCGTTTTCGGACGCAACGGCAGTACACCGCCGAGTGAACGAATCACAATGGGACTTATCGGTTGCGGTTCGCACGGAAAAGGCTGGAATCTCCCATTAATGTTTCACAATCCGGCGCAGCAAGTCGTTGCCGTCTGCGATGTTGATAAAAACTACGTTGAGCGGGCAAAAAGGCAAACGGATGACTTCTATTCGAAGAAATTCGGAACCGATTACAAGGCTTGCGATGCTTACGGCGACTTTCGGGATGTTGTGAACCGGAAAGACATTGATGCCGTCGATATTGTTACACCGGATCATTGGCACGTTCCGATGGCGGTTTTCGCAATGAAGGCGGGGAAAGATGTGATCTGCGAGAAACCGACGCGGACAATCAAGGAAGGCAGGCTGCTTTCCGACACGCAAAAGGCAACGCAGCGTGTTTTTCAAACCGCCTCCGAAAACCGTTCTGAACCGGTGTATCAGCAGATTGTCAATCTGGCACGCAACGGTCATCTGGGCGAAATCCGGCACATTAAGGTTCTGCTTCCGCCCGGCAACACGATGAACCGCGACCCTGAAAAACGGCGGGGAGATTCTGCTGTGCAGAAAATTCCAGATACACTCAATTACGAACTTTGGACAGGACCCGCCCCGCTTTTGCCCTATATTCCCGTCCGGCATCATTATAATTGGCGTTGGAATCAGGCGTACAGCGGCGGCGGTCTGCCGGATTGGGGTTCGCATATGATTAACATTGCCCAGTGGGTTCTTGATGCGGACAATACCGGTCCTGTAAAAGTTCAAGGAACCGGTCATTTTCCGCCCTTTGACGAACCTTGGAACACAGCAGAGTCGTTCAAATTATCGTACCAATATGCCGGCGGCGTTACAATGGATGTTTGGTCGGAGGTTCCCGGCATTAAAATTGAGGGAACAAAGGGCTGGGTGCTTTCACGGGGCTGGCGGCAGCCTCTCACGGCAAGCAACGAATCTCTCCTCCATATTACGTTCGATAAAGAAACCAATTACGGCAGACCGGAATCGACTGTTCAAGCCGGCTATGCAGCGGGCAAACCGACAAAAATCGAACAGTGGGGCGGAGAACACATTGATTTCACGAATTGCGTCAAGAGCCGGAAACTCTGCTATTATTCGGCAGAGAGCGGACACCGGACGCATACCGTTTCGCACATCGGCAATATTTCGATGCTGCTCGGCGGAGCGGAATTAACGTGGAATCCTGTTACGGAAATGTTTGAGGGTGAACGTGCCGAAGAAGCGAACAAGAACACGTTCTATTCGAGAGAACAGCGTGAACCTTATGGTTACGATAAAATTGACTCGTGGATTAACGCCGGCTAATAGGCTGCTGTATTTTTTTACCGTTTAAGAACCGGAAATGTTTAAGCGTATATTAGTAGCCAATCGAGGCGAAATTGCTCTTCGGATTATCCGTGCCTGCAAAGAGTTGGGCGTGGAAACGGTTGCCGTGTTCAGCGAAGCCGACCGCGGCGCAGCATACCTCAATTTAGCCGACCAAGCCGTTTGCATCGGTCCGGCAAAAAGTGCCGACTCCTATCTGAAAATTGACCGCATTATCAGCGCCTGCGAAATCGGCGGTGCTGAAGCCGTCCATCCGGGCTACGGCTTTCTTTCCGAAAATGCTCATTTCGCCGATGTCTGCCGCAGTTGTCATTACGAATTCATCGGACCAACCTCCGAAGCGATGGCACTGGTCGGCGACAAAAATTCGGCACGGGCGATTGCCCACCAAACCGGCGTGCCGCGTGTGCCGGGCAGCGACGGGTTAATCGAATCGGAAAGTGAAGCATTAAAATTCGCGAAACAAGTCGGCTTCCCCGTCCTGATAAAAGCCACTGCCGGCGGAGGCGGACGCGGAATGCGCATCGCCGCCGATGCCGAACAATTGAAAACGGCATTGAATCAGGCTGCTGGCGAAGCCCAAAGTGCCTTCGGCAACGGGGATGTCTATCTTGAAAAGTTCATCGAAAGTCCGCGTCACGTTGAAGTGCAAATCGTCGCCGACCATCACGGAAACGTTGTACATCTCTGGGAACGTGATTGTTCGATGCAGCGTCGGCATCAAAAGTTAATCGAAGAGTCGCCGGCTCCGAATCTGAAACAATCGACACGCAAGGCAATGTGCGATGCTGCTGCGAAACTGGTGAAGGCAGCAAACTACACCAATGCTGGCACTATCGAATTTCTTGTCGATAAAGACGAAATTTTTTACTTCATCGAAATGAATGCACGGATTCAGGTCGAACATCCTGTTACAGAACTAGTAACGGGTATTGATTTGATTAAAACGCAACTTCGGGTTGCTTCTGGTGAACCGCTGCCGTTTAAGCAATCGGACATTCGGCAGAACGGCTGGGCGATTGAGTGCAGAGTGAATGCCGAAGACCCTGAACACAACTTCCGTCCGTGTCCGGGCAAGATAGAGCAACTGATTATTCCGGGCGGTTTCGGAGTCCGTTTTGATTCGCACGTTCATGCTGGTTATACGGTTTCGCCGGTGTATGATTCGATGGTCGGCAAATTACTGGTTCATCAACCGACACGGCAGGAAGCAATAACGTGTATGCTGCGTTGTTTAGCGGAATTGAACATCGAGGGGATTAAAACATCGGTGCCGTTACAGCGGAAAATTCTGGAACATCCTGATTTTCAGGCGGGTAAAGTTGATACAGGCTTCATCGAACGAACAGTGTTGAGGCATTAAGGGGTGTTGCCCTCTAATCCCTTTTGCTGTAGTGTCAACACGCGTTAAAAAGGAATTGAATGTTCTGCCTCATTCCTTTGCGAATGCAGCGGGCTGCTGTTTGCCTGTATTTAAGCAGAAAAACGAAACGACAATCATGAAAACATTGTGCATTGCTCTATTTTTCGTGACATTATTTATTCTTTCTTTCACCGGCGGTCTCGCTGCGGAACGTTTTGAATATGAAGAGACGGCGATGGGCGTGCCGGTACGCATCATTCTTTACAGCGAATCGCAGGAGAAAGCCGATGCCGCTGCAAAAGAAGTCTTTGCCGAATTTCAGCACCTCAACGGCATTATGAGCGATTACGATTCCGAGAGCGAGTTGTCAAAACTTTGTGCCGATGGCGGAAGCAGCCGTGTCAGCAGCGGTCTCTTTACCGTCCTCAAAGAGGCAAAATACTATTGCAGCATTTCAGATGGAGCCTTTGACATAACCGTCGGTCCGCTGGTACGTCTTTGGCGGCGGAGCAGGAGACAAAAAGAGTTACCGAAACAACAATACATTGACGAGGCAATGCAACTGACCGGCAATAGTCGCTGGGAAATTGACGAAAGAACGCAGAGCGTCAAATTATTAAAGCAGGGAATGAAACTTGACCTCGGCGGTATCGCCAAAGGATACGCTATCGACCGGGCGTTTGAAATCATATTAAAGCACGGAATCAAGAGACAACTGGTCGATGCCGGCGGGGATATGCGGCTCGGCGATGCCCCGCCGGAAAGTGAAGGCTGGACAATCTCAATGAACGGCGTTGAAAATGTGTTGCTAAAAAATACGGCAATAGCAGTTTCCGGCGACAAGTTTCAGTTTGTCGAAATACACGGAGTCCGTTATGCGCATATCATTGACCCCAAGACCGGTTTGGGATTGACACATTCTTGCACGGTAACGGTACTTGCCCCAACGGCAACACAAGCCGATGCGTTGGCTTCGGCAGCCTACGTTCTCGGAAAGGAAAAAGGGCAATGTCTCGAAAAACAATTCGGCAACGTAAAAATACATTGGGAAACGCCGAACAGATTTTAGAGCGTTTTACCGGCAGCACATCGACAGCGTTTGTCGCGAATGCACGAATAAATACGAATCATTGAGCCAAACAAAAATCATTCGTCAAACACTTGTGTATTCGCAGCAAAAGTCAGTTAGAGAACATTTTATTTATCAAGCATTACGGCATCGAGAACAGCAGCATTGTATGCGTCTATCGGTTTGCGGTGCGGAAAGAACGGCATTTGGGCTTCCGCCCCTTCGCTAAAACCGATAAGTTGACTCTCACCGGCGGAAAGTTCGTCCAACACGATGACCTCCTCTGCTTGCGGTTCCCGCATAAGACGCAAATCGTCTTCGTCCATCGGTACAGTTACGCACCATCGAAAGCCGCTGACCGCCGGATGACAGCGGGAAAGAACAACATGACCGATAACTTTGCCGATACGCATTTCTTGTGTACTGTTTTTAATGAACGTTTTTGCTATACTGTCTCGATATACTTTTTGATGTGTTTGACGATGCGCCCTTTTCGGGAACTAAAACGCAGCCTTCAGACTCAATTATCAATTATCAATTATCAATTATCAATATGTCCCGCTATCAAAGTGCCAAAGGTTTGTATGGTGAATTCGGCGTTGATGCCGATGCGGCTCTCGAAGCCCTCGCTAAAGTAAAGATTTCAATGCACTGCTGGCAAGGCGATGATGTCAGCGGCTTTGAAAATGCCGGTTCACTAACCGGCGGTATTCAGACAACCGGCAATTATCCGGGAAAGGCACGCAATCCTGCCGAACTCTTCGCCGACATCGAAAAAGCGTTTTCGCTCATACCGGGCAAACACAAGGTCAACGTTCACGCCTGTTACAGCATTACCGATAAGAAGGTTGACCGCAACGAATTGGAACCGAAGCACTTCACTGCCTGGATTGACTTTGCGAAACGCATCGGTGCCGGTCTCGATTTTAACCCTACGTTCTTTTCGCATCCAAAGGCAGACGGCAGTTTGACGCTTTCGCATCCCGACAAGAAAATCCGCAAGTTTTGGATTGAACACGGCAAATGCAGCCGCAAAATTGCCGAAGCCTTCGGAAAAGCCCTCGGCGTGCCGGCACTAAACAACCTTTGGATACCGGACGGTTACAAAGACATTCCCGCCGACCGGCTTTCGCCCCGCAAGCGGCTTAAAGAATCGCTGGATGAAATTTACAGCGAGGAACTGAAAAGCCGATACATTATCGACAGCGTAGAGTCAAAGGTTTTCGGCATCGGTTTGGAATCGTACACCGTTGGTTCGCACGAGTTTTATCTGACTTATGCCGCCCGAAACAAAGTGCTGTGCCTTTTGGATTCGGGACATTATCATCCGACGGAGGTTATTTCCGACAAGATACCGACGCTGCTGCTGTTCTTTGATAAATTAGCGTTACACGTTACCAGAGCCGTGCGCTGGGACAGCGACCACGTGGTGCTTTTTGACGATGAACTTCGGGAAATTGCGAAGGAAATTGTCCGCAGTAAGGCATTGGAGCGTGTGCTGATAGGGCTTGATTTCTTTGATGCGAGCATCAACCGGATAGCGGCTTGGGTTGTCGGGATGCGGAATATGCAGAAGGCGTTATTGTATGCGCTGTTGTTGCCGAATGAACGTTTTGCGTCAATGCAGTCGGCGGGACAGTTTAGTGAATTGATGGCGGTGCAGGAGTCGTTCAAGTTGTATCCGCTCGGCGATGTATGGGACGAGTTTTGCCGCCGTCAAAGCGTGCCGTCCGATAAGGATTGGTTCAAAGATGTGCAAATGTATGAGAACACTGTTTTGGCGAAACGGTAGAAATGACAGTATTTGTGAAGATGCCGTTAGAGCGTTATTTGCCGCTGATACCACAGCAGACCGATAAGCGTTTTGGCATCCCGAATCTGACCGGCATTGACCATATTCATCGCTTCCGGCAAATCGACAATCATCTGCGTAATTTTCTCTCCGTCCTCCAAATTCGTCGGACCGGCAACCAACCTTTCCGCCTTAAACAAATACATTTCTTCCTTGATAAAGCCGGGCGAGGTGTAAAAACGGAAAATTTCGGTCATCTCTCCGGCGGCAAATCCCGTCTCTTCCGCCAGTTCGCGCCGGGCAGTAATCAGCGGCAGTTCATTCGCCTCCCGCGTTCCGGCAGGCAGTTCGATGATTTCTTCATCTACCGCAACACGCTGCTGCTTGATAAGAACAATACGTCCGTCCGGCAGTATCGGCAATATGACCACTGCTCCGGGATGCTCTATAATATGCCGCTCCAGCGGTTTTCCGCTGCGTCCGGTTGTTACTTTCCGAACGACCTTAAATAATCTGCTGGTAAAAAGAATGTCCATTGTTTTTAGTTGCTAATTGATAATGAAGAATTACAGAAAACGGAAAACAGATTCGGTATAGCACCGTACCCCTTCATTGTCAGTTTTCCATTATTGACTATCCATTATTTTTGTCAACTGCCGGCTTATTGCTGTTTCAGTCTGCCCCGCAGAATAATGCCGATTTCTCTTCCGCCGAGAAAACGTAACACAAATAAGAATACAGCACCGCCGACTATACCGCCGAGAGCAATATGGAGTATATCATCGAAGGAACTATTGCCGGGCAGCGATTTCATCACAATCATCACGGACAGTGCCATACAAAATGTTGCGGCGGAAGAGCGGAGAATACCTGCTGCCAACACTTTTAGTTGCAGCAGTTTGTACCTGACGGCAAACTGTAACAATAATAATACCGTTTGCAAGGCGGCGGTCATACTGACGGCAGCGGCAAATCCCTGTTCCTGCATACGGTACATTAACGGCAGGGCGAGAGCAAAATTGAGCAAAACACTTCCCGCTGCCGCCCAAAACGGCGTTCTGTTATCGCCGAGAATGTAAAAAGCCCGAATGATGATAGGCAGCGTACAGAAAGCCCAAACGCCCGTACCGAACCAGAAAATCATATCTGCGGTGCGTAACGTATCGCAGGCATTGAACGCTCCCCGCTGAAATAACAGGTGCGCCAATTTTTCTGACATCAGCATTAAGGCGGCACCGGCAGGAATGGAAAAAACAAATGCCAGCCGCAGACCGAGTGTCAGGTCTTCGCCGAGCGGCTTGTAATTTTTTTTGGCAGCGTGCCGTGCCATCAGCGGATAAATTGCCGTTGCGATAGCCAGCCCGATAAGTCCCTGCGGAAACTCAAAAAGACGTTCACTATAATAAATGGCGGCTGCCGCCCCCGGACGCAGCGGATATGTTCCCCAACCAAACCAATGAACACCTTCGCCGGAAAAAAGCCACGCCGCCGCACTGGCAACAAGTAAATTCACCTGAACGGTCATCAAGCCGAACACTTGCGGAAAAAAGCGGCGGAAAATCTGCCGGATTTCCGGCTGCACTTCGGCAAAATGAAAATTGAATCGGAAGCCGTTTGCCTTGAGAAACGGATAATGAATCAGCAGTTGCAGGACACCGGCAATCAAAATGCAAAGCGTCAAAATATAACATTTTATGTCGGGAGTAAGAGTTGCCAGCGTAGCTGCCCCCTGCGTTATTCCCTGAATGGACGAATACAGCGGTACGATGACGAGAATACCGGTTATCCAGGCGATGTTCAATATCGGCGGTACTAATGCGGAGACGGAAAATTTTCCCTGCGTTTGCAAAGCGGCACTGCAAATTGCTGCCATACAAATTAAAATCAGATACGGCAGGAGCAGCGACAGGAGCGATGCTGTTAAAAAAACTTTGCTTTCGGGATGAAAAAAACGTATTCCTATCCAACAAAGTATTTCACCGGCAAGAACGAAAAGGGTAAGATACACCAGAAACCGGCAGAGCATTGCCGTTAACAAAGCGGAAGCCTTTTGTTTGTCCCGCATCCAAACTTTGCTGAAAATAGGAATAAAACTGATGCCTAATGAGCCGTCGCCGAAAAACCGGCGGGCTACATCCGGCAGCCGAAAAGCGATGACGAAGGCATCCATCGTTCCGCCGATAGACATTCCGAGTGAACCGGCGGTAACAACGTCCCGCAGCATACCGAGCATCCGGCTGAAAAAAGAACCGGCGGCAACAACGACCATCCCCCGCAGCACTTTCCTTCGCCGCCCGGCTGCGGGGTATTTTCCACTGTGTTCAGTTTCGCTTTGGTCTTGCGTCAAGGCAGCGTTATCGTTATGATTACCGGGGGCGGTTACGGACTATGTTCACGGTAAAACGTTCACGCCGCAAAATCCGCTAAAAATGTTCACAGCACGATGTTCACGGCAAAATTTCTGCAATTTCAGGGTCCGATTGACTTGCTGCTGTATCTGGTACGCAAGAACGAATTGGACATTCTCTCAATACCGATAACGAATTTGCTGGAACAATTTAACGAGTACATTGTAACCATCCAACAAATAGATGTCAATGCGGCAGGTGATTTTCTTGCCGCCGCCAGCGTACTCACCGAAATAAAAGTTGCCGAAGCGGTATCGTTCATTGACGGCGTACAAACAAAAGAAATTCAAACGGGAGAAACAGAAACGCCGAAACAGGAAATTGTTAAACACCTTTTGGAATATAAGAAATACAGCGATGCCGCTGCCGTCTTACAGGTGCGCAGCGAACGTTGGCAACTGCGGTTTCCCCGATTGCCGGACGATGTCCAGCCGCACAACAAACTGCAAGATAAAAATACGGCGGCAGCGTTGGAAAATGTCCCGATTCAAGAAATTGAACTTTGGGATTTGGTCAGTGCGTTCGGACGTATTCTTCAGGAAAACGCCCCCAAAAGCAGACACGAAGTTGTATATGACGAGACACCGATAGGCGTTCATATGCGGCACATTCATCAGCAACTTTGCGCAAAGAGGCGGATGCCTTTCCGGTCGCTTTTCAAGGCAGGAGAACATAAAAGTAAAATGGTCGGTTTATTTTTAGCCTCTTTGGAATTGGTTCGCCGCGAGTTTGCGGGTATCTATCAGGAGTTAAACTTCGGCGAAATCGAATTGGCGCATCGGCAAAGTTCCAAACCGCCGGATTTTGCTGCCCTAAATGCTTGACAAGGGAAACGGAAAAGGGGACAATGGGACTTCCAACAGGCTCTTGACAAGTACCCCGCGGATGGGTTTAATAATGGGCTAATAATAAGCCCAACCGTCAAATGACCCAACCGTGAAATGTTTGTCAAAAGCCGACCTAAATTAACCTAAAAAATGCTATGACAGAGACCAAGAAACCGCTATTTGCTTATCCGCGACTTTGTATCGCTTATTTTTGCGAGTTCGCCATCTGGGCGGCTTGGGCAGGGGCATTAAGCGTTTATGCCAGTGAAGTTCTCAAATTGACCGGCTCCCAGGTCAGCTGGCTTTACAGTGCTATCCCGCTCGGTGCTATCATCGGACCGATGCTCATCGGTCCGCTTGCCGACCGGTACTTTGCCGCCCAAAAAGTGATGTCCGTCCTGCATCTCATCGGCGGAATTTGTCTCCTCGCCTGCGGTTATCTCTGCTTCTCCCGTCAAGCAACGTTTCCGGTTTTGATGGTATTAATGATGCTTTCCGGTATCTGTTATATGCCGACGATGGGGTTAATCAACAACGTTGTTTTCAAAAACCTCTCAAAACCATCGCTCGGTCCGTATGTTTTCGTTTTCGGAACCTTCGGCTGGATTGTCTCGTGTCTGTTAATCGCTGCCTTTCTCGGTGGCGAAAAATCGCATAACTTCTTCTTCGTCGGCGGAGGTTTCAGCCTCTTTCTGGCATTGTACTGTCTGACTTTGCCGCACACCCCGCCGAAAGGTGCTGATGCAAACTCTAAACAAAACTTCATCGTTTCCGCTCTCGGCTTGGATGCGTTCAAACTGTTCAAAGACCCGATGTTCGCTCTGTTTGCCGTCTGCGTTTTCTTCGCCAGTATTCCGGCTTGCGGCTTTTATTTCGTCGTTCAAACGCCGTATTTGTCGCAGATGGGGTATCCGTCGCCGGTGGCACTCGGTACGCTTAACCAGATTTCCGAACTGTTCTTTATGACCGCACTGCCGAGTCTCGTGCTATTGGTCGGTTTGAAGAGCGTTCTCGTTCTCGGTATGTTGGCGTGGACTTTACGTTACATTTTCTTCGCACTGCCGGGTTACGGTATCGCACCGGATTATGATTTCGCCTTCTCCGTCATCGGGCTGCTCTTTCACGGTTTTAGTTACAGTTTCCTGTATGCCGCGGCTTATATGTATGCCGAACGCAAAGCACCGGAAAACCTGAAAGCAAGCGTGCAAAGTATGATGGTGTTCCTGCTCCTCGGAGTTGGACAGTATCTCGGTGCGCAGATTTATGCGCCGATTGCTCAATACGCTCAAAAAGAATCCGGTCAGCCGAAGGTTTTCGATGTTCTTGTTGCTGCTTCCCAAGTTGAGGCAAAGGACAAAGACGGCAAAGTAGTTCCGCTGACGAGCGAAATTTCGGTTCCCATACCGGCTTGGAGTGTGAAGGATGACAGTTTTCTTCAATATCTCGATTTGGCCGGACAAGTCAAAAAACTGTTCGGCGTGAAGGATGACGGCAACGTCCGAAACTGCGACCTCGGAAAACTGCTCGGCGACAAACCGCTGTCGAATGAAGCCGTTGCCGCACTGGACGAAAGCCGGATGATTCAGGACGGCGTGAAAATTGCTAGTCCGAATGATTCCAAGCAGGAATTGACGTTAACTATCAAATACACGAAAGCGGACATTGAAGAACTCGGCAAAAAATTGTCGGGAACAGATACGTTCTCGTTGGATAGAAAAGCATATTTTGCGGCGAAAGCGCAGGACTGGAAGACGATATTCACGATTCCATCAGCGTTCATCGGCATATTCTTCCTGATATTCCTCCTCTTCGGAAAAGGAATCAAGGAAGATAATTGATATGCTTCCAGAAAACATCTGTCAATTTGGTTGTTATTTTTGAATGTGAACCAAAAACAATACGAAAAAATACAATAAAATTTCGTATTGTTTCGTCCGGTAGTTGATTTAGCAGCGTATGTTCCGCATTCAAAAAAACCGGAAACCGGCATCTACTTTAACCGCTCTGCCGTTGACCACAGACCCGCCGACGGCGTGCTGATAAAGTAAATTTCTTCTCCGTCAGGCAGTGTGTTAAAGCCGTTTTTCAACTTTGACACGTCATACCGCTTCACCGCTGCATCGTAATGAGCGTAACTGAAATTGACAGACTCAATGTCCGATTGACTCATCTGTCCCGGCGCATAAGTGATTTTGAAACGTCCCTCCGACGAACCGTGAATCAAATGCGCTGTTCCCACCGCCAAGTCCTTCAAGTCGTCCGCCGGTTTCGCCTCCCGATAAAGTTTCATCACCTTTTCTGTACCGGCATAGCCGTATTTACGGATAAGAGCGTCAATTTCCGGCTGTTCGCCGAACCGCTTCAAACCGGGAGCGATAATAAGCAATTCACCGCCGTCCGCCATCGCTTTTCTTGTACGATAAACCGCTTTGTTGGCAACCCAGGTGCTGTAAAATTCGTCCCCTTGCATTACGGCAACAACTTTTTTCAGCGGCGGGACAACCGTGATATTCTGCTTTTGTGATAATCGGGCAGCGGCAAGATACGTTTCGGTATCTTCACCGGCGAAAACTCCGCTGTGAACCAACTCGCCGGAATCATTGTACGCCATCACAACCTGAAAATACGCATCGGGCAGATGTCCCAAAAATTTCAACTCTGCTTT
>JAITOZ010000208.1 GCA_031289675.1 Planctomycetaceae bacterium | reverse complement strand
GCAAAAACGAATTAAAAGTTGAAGTAACGAGTTCGTGGTTCAACCGCTTGGTGTATGATGCGGGTCAACCGAAAGAGCAGCGTAAGACGTGGCTCATTACGGGACCGAAAAAAGAATCCCCGCTCCGGGACAGCGGCTTGCTGGGACCGGTCGTAATTGATGCTGTTCGGAAATAACAAAGCCGGTCAGGTTTTTTATCCGTGTTTTATCCCGCTAGGGACAGCACATTATTAACCGGCGATTTTAACCGCCGGTACACGTCCACCAGAATACCAAGCCCTGATAAGGGCGATACAAAATGATGTGTCGTCCCTATCGGGACTTGCGATAGGACTGAGACTCCGGCGGTTAAAACTGCCGGTTAATAAGGTTACGCCGCTATCGCTGCTAAAATATCCGTGAACGGTTACGGCGATCTATTCAGTAGAATATTCAGTGAAAAACCCTGACCGGCTACAGTCTAACATAACGTTATAAAAACCATCATGCCGACGATCACTCCGAAACAATGGGTTGACAACTGGAAGCGAGTCGGTCCGATTCTCGAACAGATCGAAGCGGAAGAACTGCGGGCATTGGACGCTCAAGAGGCGATTCAGCGAATCATTTCGTTATGCGACTGGTGTTGTGAACGTGCCGAACCAACCAAAACGTCCGGGCTGGTCGAGCAGCAATGGATTTTTGCCAAAGCAGGAAAGACTAAACTATGAGCGATACGAGAGGTTATATTTTTCAGGCGGCACTTGAAATTCAGCGGTTTTTCGAAATGAATGGCTGGGATTTCGTTTTCATCGGTGGTTTGGCAGTTATTCGATGGGGACAGCCAAGAACAACGGTCGATGTGGACGGCACAGTATTGACATTGTTTGTTGATGAAGAAAAATACATCAACGCGATGCTTGATCGGTTTGCTTCAAGAGTTTCCGATGCAAAAAAATTTGCAGAGAACAATCGGGTATTGCTTTTAACCGCATCTAACGGAATCGGAATCGATATTTCGCTCGGCGGTTTGCCGTTTGAGCAGCAGGTGGTCGAACGGTCATCGTTGTACGAATATGAAAAAAACTGTGTATTGCGAACCTGTTCGGCGGAAGATTTGATTGTTCTCAAAGCGTTTGCTGACCGCGACAAGGATTGGGGCGATGTCCGGTCTATTTTGCAGCGGCAGCGGGGAAAACTGGACATCAATTATGTTTTGGATAACCTGCAATGGCTTTGTGAACTGAAAGAAGACCCGGAAATCGTAACAAAATTGAACAAAATGATTGAATCAACAATTTAACCGCCAGTGTCTAAGACACTCGGCTAAACAGATATGATTATTTATCGTTTCATTATTTTAGCCGTGCTGCCGGCGGTTGCCGCGACGGTGTTCGGACAAACGCCGATTGACCGGGAAGCCGTTGTCAGACGGCATAACATTGTGTCAAACGACCTGAATCTGCAACTTCCGCTCGGCAACGGCAACTTTTGCGTTACGGTGGACGGAACCGGTCTGCAAACGTTCGGCGGCAACATTATGTCGCACGACGCTTGGCACACTTCGCCGTTGCCCGATGGTTTTACCATACAGGATGTTCCCGAAACCGGTTCGTTTCAAAAAGGACGCTGCCAACCCGGTCAGGGCGATACTGCTCTACTGGAAGGCGTAGAAAAATCACGAGCAGAAACACTGCGAAAATGGATGTTCGACAATCCGCACATCGCTAATTTGGGACGAATCCGTCTCATGCGTCCCGGCGGTGTCGAAATCAAGCCGGAAGAAATCAAAAATCTGGAACGGGAACTCGATTTATGGGACGGATCACATAGAAGCAGTTTTGAAATAGATAATATCAGCGTTACCATCACTATGAAGGTTAGCGCGGACAACGTAATTTTTTTAATCTATAAATCGCTCCTGTTTGCAGAGAAAAAAATCGAAATTGTTCTCGATTTTCCCTATCCCAATGAACAGCAGGGGCAGTGGGTCGGCAAATTTGATAGTCCAGAACGGCATACAACAACATTGGAAAAGACATCCTACGACGGTACATTTGCTTTACGCCGTAAGGCAGATAATCTGAATTATTTTTTCCTTGCTTTGTCCGCAGGTACCCCCAAGGTTGACGCAAACAATCCGCATCGCATCTGTTATTCCGGCACCAGTGAGGGGCAAATCGCCTCTTTGATTCTCCTCTTTTCTACCGATAAAAAAAATGTAACGGAAGCAACAAAGGAATTGTTCGATCCGATGCACGATCCACTGAGACCTGTTGATGTCTTCCCTAATTTTTGGCAAACCGGAGCGGCTATCGACTTGTCGGAAAGTACCGATCCGCGTTGGCGGGAACTGGAGCGGCGGATCGTGCTGTCGCAATATCTGCTGCGTGTCAATACGGCGGGAACGCTGCCCTCGGCGGAAGCCGGTTTGCTGACGACCGATCCGTGGCGCGGACAATATCATTACGAAATGGTCTGGTGGCACCTCGCTCACTACGCCCTCTGGGATCGGCTCAATTGTTCTGATGAAGCCTTGAAATGTTACGAAAAACATAAGCCGGTCGCCAAAAAACTTGCCGAACAACTCGGTTACAAAGGCTATAAATGGGGCAAGTCTGTCGGACCGGAAGGCAGAACTGCTCCATGGCGTGGCAATCAGGTTCTGCTTTGGAAACAGCCGCATCCGATGTTCTTCGCCGAACTGGAATACCGTAACAGACCGACCCGTGAAACACTCGAAAAATGGGCGGATATTCTCGAAGGAACCGCCGAAAACATGGCGGATTACGTTACAAAAGATGAAAACAACATTTATCATCTCGATCCTGTCATGCCGCCGGGCGAATTAGGAATCACAAAGGATACCGCTTTCGATTTGGCGTATTGGCGTTTCGGTCTCGATACGGCGAACACTTGGCGGCAGCGGATGGGCAAAGAACGGAATCCGCTTTGGGACGAAGTTCGAAAGAATCTTGCTCCGTTGCCGACCATTGACGCTGACGGCGGAAAAGTGTTCGTTCATTCTGCCGAATGGCTCGATTCGTATGCCAAACGGAATTGGGAACATCCCGATTTGATCGGTTTTTTCGGCATGTTGCCTCCATTGGAAGGTGTCGATCAGGAAACCGCCAAGCAGACGTTACGGAAAGTCGCCCAAGAGTGGCAGTGGAACAGATGTTGGGGCTGGGATTTTCCGTGGATGGCAATGGCGGCAGCAAAAGCAGGCGAACCGGAATTAGCCGTCGAGATGTTGTTACACGGTTCATCCCGGAACCGATACGATGATCGCGGTGTCAACCTCGGCGGTCCGTGTCCGTATTTGCCGGGCAACGGCGGATTATTGTACGCCGTTGCGATGATGGCTGCCGGTTGGGACGGCGCACCGAAGCAGAATGCTCCCGGCTTTCCGCAAAACGGAAAATGGAAAATCCGTTTCGAAGGTTTGAAGCAAGCACCGTAATATCTGTTAGCAAAATATCCGTTAGCAAACTTCAAAAAATTCATTAGAGACCGTAGCCGGTGTCGAAAATTACATTCCCCCCGCGACCAATACGGTTGTCAATTTCTGTAACCGGCATAAAGTATCTGCTTCATCGGCTTGGGTTTTCGTGCAAGAAGCCGAAGTATGTGCCGGGCAAATCCGGGTAATGTTCTGAACATTATTGTCTTGATTTTTTTTGCCGATTTACCTATGATATCGTGTTATTTTTTTCATACCCGGTCAAGGAGGACATCGAATGATTTTAACATACCTAAAATGTCCGTTCTGCGGAAGCACCGATGTTGGAAAGTACGACACCAATAACGGCAAACAGCGATACATCTGCAAGAACGAAAAATGTTCTCACAAAACATTTTACGAAGAATATATCTACACGCCTGCAAGCCCGGCGTGAAAGCCGATATGCAAAAACAAGCCGTCAACGGAAGCGGAGTACGAGCCGTATCCCGCTGTCTCGGCGTTAGTACCGATACCGTTATCGCTGAATTTTAAAAAACGAAGCAGACATAAGCAGCGTCAACAAAGAATACTTCCAGACCCGCTCACACGGTAAAATCCGCATTGAAATGGACGAGATGGGGAGTTTTTAGCGAGACAAACACCATCAGATACGGCTCTGGTGTCCAAGAAAAACACGCAGAAGATAGAGAGAAAACATTTATCGTTGCGGACTTGGTGCCGCCGATTAGTAAGGAAGGGAATTCGTTTTTCGGTCGGAACGGATGCACAAAATCTGTGTCGGATTGGTGATAAATGTCTGGTTTTTCGGATATAATTGGATCATTCGGTAATTTTAGAACAGCACCGAAAAACGAGTGCGGTAACCTTGAACGGTACCGCCTTGACGGCGTTCATCGGGAAGATGATACAGACGGAATAACCTCACCGCCGGTAAAAACCGGCAATCCGCAAATGAAGTAGAGCGGATAACGCTTTAACTCTATGACAACGCCAATGCCAAGCGTCCGAGCAAACGGAAATACACGGCAGCGATAAAAGACAAAAGAAAGCCGGTAATGATGATCTGGATAAGGGGCGAGACAATCAAGACCGACAGCCCCCAATCAAGAAAGAAAAAGGTAAAAAATAACAACAACGAAAGAAAATAAAACCGGAGCCAAATCAGCGGGACAAAAAACAGCGAACGGACTATGTCTTTGGTAAGAACCTCAAAATAAGAGTTGCTCTGCACACTCGATAAGAAGAAAACCGGAAAAGATAAAAGCAGCGAAACGCTCATAAAGACAGAATGATATACCGGCTGTATTCCATCGAGTGTTGCTGCTGATACAGTTCCAAAGAGCAAATTTGCCGCAAAAAATCCCGGCGTTGCCGAAAAAATGAGCAGAAGGAACATCCAAAAAGCATAGACCGTTGCATCGAACGGATGATAGTCAATGTAAGAGTCTCTTTCCGGCGTGTCAATTCCCGAAGCAGTATAAGAAAAAACACTTTGAACGAGGTTGCCGAGAACGGTACATCCGAAAAGAAACGAGATAATGCCGTAACAAAAAGACAACAAGGCACTGAATTCGTTATTCAGACCGGGCTGTATGAGGTAGAGAATCACTCCGCCGTTCAGGAGAAAACCGGTGAGCAGCGTTTGAAAAATCATTCGCGAATCCATAAATGCTGTAAAAAACCGCGTCCAAAACGGGTACTTCGGCAAAGGTAACAGCCTTGCCAAGTGCTTTTTACCGTCCGCCTTGTCTTTGTTCCATTGAGCATATTTAAGCGGATGGACCGCCTTATCTATTGAACCGTCAACATAACGGTAATCGGTTTGTACCCGCATAACCGGTCTCGTTGCCGCTTCTTCGTTGGAAACCCCGTAACCGTCTCCGCTCATATCAAGAGAAACACGATGTTCTTTCGGAACGAATTTGATTTCGGTTGTCCGTCCGCAGTCGGGACATTTTTTTGTCCCGCCGATTTCGCTTTCCAACGCATACATCCGGGTGCCGCAAAGTCCGCAGACGACGGGAACGAGCGGTTCTTTTGAATTCACAACTGCCGGTAAAGACGGAGCGGCAGCAACGCCGAATGTACTGCCGCCTTCAAATGTCTGCGCCGGTAATGCTGCCGGTGTGAGAACGGCTTTCGGACGGGAAGGAACGGTGTTTTGAGTACCGCAGTCGGGACAAATACAGAGAGTTTTCGCCTCGCTTGCCGAAGCATACATCAATGTTCCGCATAATTGACAGTGAAAGCCGATGAGCGTCTTATCCAGCGGAACATTGCCGGCTGCCCGCAGTCCATAAACCGGTTTGTCTGGCTTTGGCGGCAAAAAATTCTGCGCTGCTGGTTTTTTAATAATGGATTCAGGAACAACGATTGCCATATAACATTCGGGACAGTGCAGTGTTGTTCCAATCTGATTTTGAGTAACGGAAATGTTTGTCCGGCAGACGGAACACAGGAGAGAGAGTGTAATGCGGTCGGTCAACTCCCGTACATCGACAGGTTGTTCATCGACACCGTACGTGTTTTCTTCTTCGGCGGTCCGGACGGTTGATTTATTGGGTACGGTTACAGGAGCGAAGCAGGCGGGACAAAAGATACTCTCTCCGGCGGCTTTGAAAGAAACCTCAATGAGGTGTTGACATTGAAGACAATGGAATCGTATTTTCTTCATAGAACGGTATTATACTGCTGTCTATTGAAAATTGGGTTTTATTGATTGTACAGGTGAAAGTTTTCGTTGAGGAGGGATCGCGTTCTGCCTTATACTTTGTCCGGCATCGGAAAAATTGCTTGACGATGCCTATAATAAACACAGTAAAAGTCTTCAAACTTTTCGTAATATTTATTGGGGCTTGACAAGTTTAAGAGTTATTTTTTCATAAGTTTTTTTATAATTTTGGCAAGGTTTTCTTTTCGATGGTTGAAGCGGAATTCCGTTTCCTTTAAGTGTATCACAAACTTATC
>JAITOZ010000198.1 GCA_031289675.1 Planctomycetaceae bacterium | reverse complement strand
CCCTCATGTTCATTTGGCAAAATGAAATCTACGTATGGTAAAACCGGTTTTAGAATTTCCCAATAGGGACGTTCACCGTACAAAACAACGTCAAGTACGACAATCCAGCCGGCTTCCTGCGCTTGGCGGAGGAGTTGAGCCGTTTGTTCGTTTTCTAATTTTTGTAACATAAAAAAACCGCCAAGATACAGTATTTTCCGCTCTGCAATCTGCGGTTTTGCCGTAATGAGCCGGACAAGTTTTTCATCAAAAACAAAATCATCGTTTGCTCCCGTTGTGCAAATGAAACGCCGGTCTTCATTGCGGACATTAATATGAATTGCCGTTCCGGGACAGTGTCCCAAAGAACGCTCAATGTAATCGGAGTTGAGACCCGATTCGGAAACAGAGCGGACAATAAAATCGCTCAACGCATCATCGCCGACTTTTCCTGCTAATGTAACCGGTACGCCAAGCCGAACTAAATCAAAGGCAACATTTGCCGCACAGCCGCCGAGATTTAACTCAATTTTTTCAGTCTTCAGAAGTTCGCCCGCCTTGGGGATACGGCTGATAGGGTGGCACGCAACATCGGCAAACAGGATTCCGCTGCAAATACAGGTGGTCATTAATAGTTACTCTTGAATTCGCTGCGGCACAAATCATCATCGAGAGTTCGATGCGGCTTAATCCGCAGTTTTGTTAGTTCGCTGTGGTAAGCGTAAACTGCCTCTTGGGGATAAATATCATCGTCGGCAACAAGACGAAGATACTTGATAAACGTGAGTTGATGTTCGGAATGATTGATTTTGCGACCGTATAAAGCAACTCTTGCACCGTATTTTTTGGCATCAGCAAGCATTTGAAACGCATCGAACGCCGTTCCTTCGGAACCGCCAAGAATACCGACGATAAGCCTGCTGTCGTAACGTGCGAGTGCTTCCATCGCTGCCGGTCCGTAATACGGTATTTTGAGGAACACGGGACGTTCTTTGCTCGTTACTCCTGCAAGAGTACGGACAATGTGATTATTAACAAATGCCGGAATATCTTTTGGACAATTAAGACCGGCAATATTGGGACTGAAAACTTCGAGAAAGTGCCGAAAACCTTTGAGTTCTGCTTCCTGCCGGAATTCCTTGTAAGCGGTCAATGCCTCGCGGTCATATTCAACAATGTTGTTAAAGGTAATGGAGTAAAGTCCTAAATCCGTTCCGTTGCGCCGGCAGGAAATATCGTTACGCAATCGGGTATCGTCAAGGGTTGCGGTACGGAAACAGCGGGACGGTTCTTGACCATACACTCCTTCTGCACCGGCGAGCCAGATGTCCGTTGTATCGTTGGCTCTGATTGCTGGTGTAATTGGTGAATTGTCGAAACGATGTTCTTCAACGGTGAGTATTTCACTGGTACTGGCACTCATTAGAACGATGTCAACGAGACCTTGTTCGATGATGAGCCTGATTTGTTCCCGATATTGGTCAAGAGTGCGATAGGAGGTTTCTCCTGCATTTTTTCCTGGCGCAGCAAGACCGAATGCCATATCTGCATCTTTGGCATCGGCAAGGATAAAGTCGCGGCAATTCTGGTCGGCGAAAATCCGTTTTATTTTTACATCCAGCGATTTTTGCATTGATAATATACCCTGCCGACCCTCACATATCGTTTTATCGGCACAATCAATACGATTATTGAGCAGTACAATAAGACAAGGGTAAAATAAAACAAAACGTTTTAGTTTACCGGCTGTAATAAGAATACGTTTTTACACGATTCTGCGATTCCGGTCAGACGGTGTTTATCCGGCAGAGGCATTTCCTGTCAAGCGGCAAAACTTCGGTGGACGAAAAAGATACAGCGGGAGACTATAATTTCCGCAATCAATTTCTCTTCAAAAAAATAATACTGTTATGAAACATAGGCTACACAACATCCTGCTCACTTCGGCGGTATTTGTTATTCTCATACCGTTCGGTTACGCACAGGGGGTAATGCTGCGCGGGGTCGGTGCCGCCAATGAAGGTGTCGGCAGCGTTGCAACGGCAATGCCGATAAGTGCTGGCGGAGCGATAAATTGGAATCCCGCCTCCATTTCAGCATTCGAGAAAAACGTCATTGAGTTCGGCGCAGAACTGATACAGCCTCACACCCGTGCTTCGACTGCTGCTGCTTCGACCAAAGGCGAAGCCGGTGTTACGCCCGTACCGAGTATGGCATTTGTTTGGCGGCGCAGTCCTCATTCGGTTCTGACTTATGGTATCGGTATGGCGGGTGTCGGCGGTGCCTCTTCACTTTATTCGCCGCACGCCGCTAATCCGGCAGTCGGTGTTACCGGACGTTCTGCCAATGTCGTTGTGATGCAGATTACACCGACCATTGCGGCGCAGGTTACGGAACGCTGGTCGCTCGGCATTTCGCCGGTCATTGATTTAGCTACCGTCAATATCAACCCGATGGGGCTTGGCGGAGGAGCAACGACACCGCTGACAACTTACGGAACAAAATATGCTTGGGCGGGCGGTTTTCAAATCGGTTCGTTCTATGACCATAAAAATCATTTCAAAACCGGCTTTATGTTCAAAAGTCCGATATGGGCGGAAGACTTGTATTTTAGCGGTCTGCAAGCCCCCAACACGCCGGCAAGCCGTAGTTTTGATATGAATTTACCGATGACGCTTTCGGCAGGCTTTTCCTACGACGGCTTCAAAGACACGATTATCGGTGCCGACTTCCGATACCTGGATTACGGACACACCGCCGGATTCAAGGAAGGACTCGTTGGAACAACCGTTGCCGGTCTCGGTTGGGAAAGCGTTTTTGCCGTTGCCGTCGGTGCCGAACATTCCTTCACGAACAAATTTAAGGGACGCATCGGTTATTGCTGGAACGAAAATCCGATACCGCCGCGCAGTTCGGCGTTGAACGTTGCTGCTCCGCTGATGATACAGCATGTGCTGTCGTTCGGTGCGGGTTATACGTTCGCCAAAGATTTGGAAGTTTCGCTGTGTTACTGTCACGCTTTCAAAGCATCGGTAACAGGCGGCGGTGTTACAAACGAAGTCTCTGCCGATACCGGCGGGGCTGGAATCACAAAACGGTGGTAGAAATGTGAATTGATAATTGAAAATGGAGAATGATAATTAGGATACGAATCCAGAGCATAACGATGTCCGTTTTCTTTTTTAATTATCCATTTTCAATTATCAATTCTCCTAAATAATGATGTTGCGTTGTTTATGCAAATGGGTGCTGTGCTTATTTGTCTTACTTTCCGCAGGCACGGGGCTTTTTGCGCAGACGCTAATCATTCCCAACGCGGGAACGAACCGCAGTCTTGCAAAGGGACTTGAAAGCGGACTGCCGGGCAGAACCGACTTGCCGGGCTATAAAGGGGCGAATGACCTTTATACCCTGCTCGACGGTACGACGGACAGTAAAGCCCAAAACGCATTCGCCCGCCGGTCGAGCGGCTGGCAGGCGGGAGTTTTTAACCGCATTTTGATGAGCAATACCGATATGCGGCAGAATAACCTGTTCAATCAGTTGACGCAAATGCGCAGCGACGGTATCTATAATGCCCTTACCGAGTCGGTACTTCTTGGACAAACGGCAGGAACACGGGTCAATCCGTGGACACGCTGGGTTTCCTGGGACGGCAATGACGAACGGCTCGGCGGCGAGACGGCTTCGTATGAAGATTTGCGGGCGAACTCGTCGGCATTCAACGTCGGAATGGCACGCAAGGCTGTTGGTTTTGGACGGCGGGCTTATGTCGGTTTTAATTTCAGTTACAATTACGGTAACTTTCGGGATACGACCGGCAGTGCCGACAGAGGTTATACCAAAGGGCGTTATGACGGTTTTGCGGCACTGGCATCGGCACGTATCGACAAGCAGGGACGTTCATACTGGACGGATTGGACGCTCGGCTGGATGGTCAATACCTTTGATATGGACAGGCGGGATTATCTTAGAACGCTGCACCAATCGGATACAACGGCGGGTATTTTCCGGCTCGGCTGGGCAATCGGTCAGGATTACGGCTTCCAAACGCATAAGTATTACTATTATTACGAACACTGCCGGTTGTCGCCGATACTCGGTATTGATTATTCCGCCCTGTCGCAGGCAGGTTTGAAGGAAAGCAATAACAGCAACGGTTTGGCTTTGTCCGGCAAAGATGCCTGGATGAATTCGATGCGGGGCAAACTTGGTTTGGAATTTGCGTATAAGTACACAGATTTAGCATTTACGATGCACTCGTATTTGCGTTATGAGTTCTGGGACAAAGGAATGGATTTGCCGATGAGTTTTGCGTCGGCACCGGCGATTCGTTATGATGTATTACCGCAATCCGTTGACCGTTTGAGCGGCATTTTCGGTTTCAATTTAACGGCGCAAATGTTCGAGAATCAGGACTTTGGTTTGTCCTACGACGGCATTTTCATTGACGGCGGCTCTTCGCACTGGTTCAACCTGCGCTATGTGAGACGCTTTTAGGCTGAACTTATCTCCAAACTTCGTTTAAGGCTGTAAGCCCTTCGGTGGACGGCGCAGGATGCAAACGTTCAATGAGATTTATGCGGCACTCTTGACTTTATCCGCCGTTTCGCCGACAATGCGGTGCTTGCGATTTGCTGCGCCGACTATGCTGCAATCCTCAACAGAACGGATTTTCTGTTGTTGAGCGTGTTTCCCTAACTCAATAACTCCTTTAACCCCCGTAATACAATGCTTGATTTTTTTTCTGCACGAACCCGAAGTGTCAATTCGGAGCGGGCGGCTCTCGAATGTATCGAGGTCGCCTTTCCCAACGGAGTCCGAAACGACTGCCGCTGCATCATTTTTAACGCAACTCTCGGTCATAAACTAGACCGGGTTGCCGATTCCCTTATCAAGTCCGTTCCCAACGTGCCGATTTACGGTGCCTCCGGCTGTGCCGTTACAGGTCGTGAAGGTATCGGCGAGTCAATGAACGAACTCGGTATTATGGCAGTCTGCGGACCGGAAAACGAAATCGCCTCGTCATTCGTTCAGAATATCTACGGCGATAATTCGTACGAAAAAGCATCCGAACTTGCCGGTACTCTCCACCGTCAGAATCCGGCGATTAACTGTCTTTATCTCATTAGTCCGGGTATCGACATTAACAACACACTCATTCTCAAAGCCTTTGTTGACGTGTTCGGTGAGGAGGTAACGATTTTCGGCGGCACTTCTTCCGACAATATGCGGGGCGTGTTAAGTTTGCAGTACCACAACGGTACGACTGCCGAACACGATATTTTTGCCGTCGGTTTTGCCGACCCGACGCTTCATAGCATCACCCGCGCTACGCACGGTTTCGTTGCTTACGGCAATCCGCTGGTTGCCACCAAAGCCGAAGGACACCGCGTCTTGGAGTTTAACGGCAAAGGGGCTTGGACGGAATACACGTCCCGTTTGACAAAACCGGTTGAATCAACCTGCGGCGATACAATTCCCGTCGGGGCGATTGCCGAAGAACTGCCGGCGGAACTTGCCGAAGAATACGGAAGTCCGCATATCCTTCGGGTTGTTACGAAACACGACGGAGAAACACTTTATTTCCCGACGACCGTTGCAGAAGGAACGAAATTCTGGCTGACGACGCGGGACGAAACTGTTATCTTTTCCGAACAGAAGCGGTCGCTGGAATGGATGACGACCGCTATCGGCAGCGGCAAACCGGCGGCAGTGTTTCAAACCGACTGTTTGGCACGCGGACGGTTTCTCTTTAACCGGATAGTCAAAGACGAAATTATTGCGATGATGCAGACGGCATTTTCAGTCAACGGCGAGGTACCGCCGTGGCTGGGCAATTACGGTTTCGGCGAATACGCCAAACTCGGCGGCAAAAATGTTTATCATAATTACTCGACAGCACTGCTGGTGTTGTACCGGAACTAACGCAGTTATGCTGTTACATTGCAGGGCTGCTGTGCAAGCGGACGAATAACCAGCCGTCTGCCTCACCGTTAACTACTCACCACTCACCCTCTAAAAATATGTGCGGAATAGTCGGTTATGCCGGAAAACGTAATCCGGTTGATTTTCTCATCAGCGGACTGCGGTTACTCGAATACCGCGGATACGATAGTGCCGGTATCGCCGTTTTGAACAGCGAAAAAAATCTGCAAATCATCAAATCACCGGGGCGCATTGATGTTCTCGAAAAACTCGTGCGTGAAAACAAGCCGCAAGGATATACCGGAATCGGACATACCCGCTGGGCAACGCACGGTTTGCCGACGGCGGAAAATGCGCATCCGCACAGCAGTTTCGACGGTGCCGTTGCCGTTGTTCATAACGGTGTCATCGAAAATTATCAGTCGATACGTGCAACACTCAAGAACAAAGGTATTGAATTCAAAACGCAGACAGATACGGAGTCGATTGCCCATCTGATTGCGTACTATCTGCAAGAAAACCGCAATACCGCCGAAGGTGCGGTCAGAATTACAGCGGAAAATGCCGCTGAAGAACTGCCCCGCATCGTTCGTCTTGCTTTATCGCAACTGCACGGGACTTACGGTTTAGCGGTGCTGTTTCGGGATTTTCCCGATATTCTCATCGGAGCGAAACTCGGCAGTCCGCTGATACTCGGCTGCGGTAAAGGCGAAAACTTTTTGACAAGCGATTCGTCAACGCTCGCCGGAAACACGGATAGAATTATCACGCTCTCCGACCACGAAATCGTTTATATGACGGCTGATGATTACACGCTGCATCATCGGGACGAGGGCGTAGTCAACCGGTCGGTCGAAGTGCTGGATATTAACTCGCCGCAAATTGACAAAGGCGGTTTTGCACATTATATGCTCAAAGAAATTTTTGAGCAGCCTGAAGCCGTCCGCAACGCTATGCGCGGACGTTTGGATTACGATTCGGCAACAGCCAAATTCGGCGGTCTGAATATCACGCCGCAGCAACTTTTGACAGTGCAGCGGATTCTGATGACGGCTTGCGGTACAAGTTGGCACGCTTCGCTTGTCGGCGAATATCAAATCGAAATGCTCGCCCGGATTCCCGTTGAAGTCGAATATGCCAGTGAATTACGTTACAGAAATCCGCCGCTGGATTATAATACACTGCTCTTTGCCGTTACGCAGAGCGGCGAAACTGCCGATACCGTGGCGGCACTGCGGGAAATGAAACGGCGCGGATATACCGCTATGTCTATTTGTAACGTCATCGGTTCATCCATTGCAAGGGAAGCAAGCGGCGGTATTTATTTACACGCCGGACCGGAAGTCAGCGTTGCGTCCACGAAAACGTTTACGTCGCAATGTACGGTGATGGCACTGCTGGCATTGTATCTCGGTCGGCTTCGGCATTTGAACTTTGAAAACGGACGGCAGATTATTGCCGAGTTGGAGCGTCTGCCCCAATTAATTGAAGCGGCATTGCAGACGAACGAGGCGGTCAAAAAAATTGCGCAAAAGTATGCGGCTTGTGAAAGTTTTCTGTTCCTTGCGAGGCAATTCAATTTTCCGGCGGCTCTCGAAGGAGCGTTGAAGTTAAAGGAAATTAGTTACATACACGCCGAGGGTTACGCTGCCGGTGAAATGAAACACGGACCGATTGCGCTGATAGACAAAAATACGCCGAGTATTTTTATTGCCCCGAAAAGTTACGTATTGGACAAAACGATTTCCAATATGCAGGAGATAAAAGCGCGGGGCGGTCCTGTGATTGCTTTGACGAGCGAAGGCGACAGGGAAACGCCGGAGTTGGCGGACGATGTGATTGCGCTGCCGGAGGCGGCGGACTTTTTGCAGCCGATAATTTATAACATACCGCTGCAATTATTGGCGTATCATATTGCCGTTGAGCGGGGCTGCGATGTGGACAGACCGCGCAATCTGGCAAAAAGCGTTACGGTAGAATAGTTCCATATCAATTCTAAATTTATGTAGTTACTTGGCATTATTTTTCAAGGAGTTATACTGTTTTTGTTGTTTGATTTTTGATTGTACTTATTTTTATTACACGGAGGTTTCTATGGTTAAAAAAATATAGAGTAACGCTTACCGAAGAAGAACGGCAATTATTGTATGATATTGTCTCCAAAGGCAAACATAACGCCTATAAAGTAATGCTTATAAAGTGAAACACGCCAATATATTGCTCGCTGTTGATACTGCCAACGGTAAA